>JABFRZ010000683.1 GCA_013140785.1 Planctomycetota bacterium
TCCACCAGCGGGCTCAGCGTCTCGGCGATTCGTCCGACGTCGGGCGCGGAGCCCACGAGCCGGCTCGCGCTCACCAGGATCGCGGCCTTGGGCGGCAACTCCTTGCCTTTCGCCAGCCACTCGTCGAGGACACGGTCGAGCTCGCCCTTCTCGCCCCGCGCTTCGGCCTCGCGCAGCTCGACTGCCCGTTGCCAGAGCTTGTCGAGCTCCATGTTGCCGGCCGAGCCCACCTCACCCGCCACGAGCGCGGACAGGCTGCCCTGCTGGAACGGGAGCGGGGCGGGGGCGAAGGGAAGGACGAGAGCGAGGGCGAGTGTGCGCGCGATCATTGGGGAGGTACGAGGCTGCTGGCGCCGCGGAGAGTGGCAGGTGCCCGAGGGCGAAGCTGTAGTCTAGTATCGCAGCCCTGGGCCGTCGTCGAGGCGTCGTCGAGGCGCGGAGCGCAGCCCTTTTCGGCGCGCACTCGGCGGCTCCGAAGGCAAAACACAACCACCTCGCGTCCCATGGCGAAACGTTCCGCTCGCTCGGCTAGGGTTCGTTCGCGCCGCACGCGACTGAGTCACGTCGAGGTCGGCCCCCAGGGCGCGCGCGCGTGCATGGTAGACGTGGGTAAAAAAATCCCTGAACAGCGCTCGGCGCTAGCCCGCGCCGTGGTGCGCTTCCCCCCGGGGCTGCGCGACCTGGCCTGGAGCGGTCGCGGACCGAAAGGGCCGATCGAGGAGGTCGCGCGCTGCGCCGGACTCCTGGCCGCCAAGCGCGTGGCCGAGCTCATCCCGCTGTGTCACACGCTGGCGCTCGAGCACCTCGAACTCGTGATCGAGCCGCGCGAGGGCGACCTGCTCGAGGTGCGCTGCCGCGCGAGCACGACTGGCAAGACCGGGGTCGAGATGGAGGCGCTCACGGGCGCCGCCGTGGCGGCGCTGACGATCTACGACATGACGAAAGCGCTCGACAAGGGCATCGTGATCGAGCGTCTCGAGCTGCGCGAGAAGACCGGCGGCAAGTCGGGCGGCTGGCGCGCCGCGGGGGAATAGTCCGGCGGGCAGGGCGCGCATGCCGTAGGCCCCTCTGGTGGCGGAATTCGGCCGGGATCCTGGGGGCTGGCCTCGCTATGCTTCCAGGTTGGACCCCCGCCAATCCCGCCGCCCGGCCGCGCGCCGAGACGCCCATCCTCGACCGTCCATGGATCTGACCGAACTCCGCAAGCTGGTCCAGCTCATGTTGCGCGCGGACCTCGCCGAGCTCGAGCTCGACGACTCGAAGCGCGGCCTGCGCGTGCACCTCAAGCGCGACACGGGGCGCCGCGCACCCGAGGCGGGCATGGCGGGTGTCATGCAGGTCATGCCGGCCGCCGTGCCCATGGCGCCGACCCTGGCCGGCCCGGCCGGGGCGCCGCAGGTCCAGGCCGCCTCCGGACCGCCGCCCGGGACCGAGGTCTTCAAGAGCCCGATCGTGGGGACCCTGTACCGCGCGCCCGCGCCCGACGCCGAGCCGTTCGTCTCGGTCGGTAGCGCTTTCGCCGAAGGCGCGGTGCTGTGCATCATCGAGGCCATGAAGGTGATGAACGAGATCCGCTCCGAGTTCCGGGGCGAGATCGTGGAGGTCCTGGCGGAGAGCGGCGAGCCGGTCGAGTTCGGTCAGCCGCTGTTCCTGGTCCGGAAGGGCTAGGCCTTGTTCCGCCGCGTCCTCATCGCCAACCGCGGCGAGATCGCTCAGCGCATCATTCGCGCTTGCCGCGAGCTCGGGATCGAGACCGTGGCCGTCTACTCGGAAGCCGACGCCGACTGTCTGTACTTGCGCCAGGCCGACGAGACGATCTGCATCGGGCCCGCGCCAGGCGCCAAGTCCTACCTGAACATCCCCGCCATCATCTCGGCGGCCGAGATCGCCGACGTCGAGGCGATCGTGCCGGGCTACGGCTTCCTGGCGGAGAACGCGCACTTCGCCGAGGTGTGCCGCTCGTGCAACATCCAGTTCGTCGGGCCCGAGCCCGAGGCCATCCGCGCGCTGGGAGACAAGGCCAACGCCAAGGCCATGGCCATCAAGGCGGGGGTACCGGTGGTGCCGGGCTCGGAGGGCGCGCTGGCGGACGAGGACGAAGCCCTGCGCGTGGCCCGCAAGATCGGCTACCCGGTCCTGATCAAGGCCTCGGCCGGGGGCGGCGGGCGCGGCATGCGCGCGGCCTCCAACGATCCCGCGCTGGTCAACGCCTTCCACGCCGCCAAGAGCGAGGCCGAGGCGGCCTTCAAGAACGGCGCGGTGTACATCGAGAAGCTGATCGAGAACCCGCGCCACGTCGAGATCCAGATCCTCGGCGATCGTTTCGGCAACCTGGTGGCGCTGGGCGAGCGCGACTGCTCGGTGCAGCGCCGCCACCAGAAGCTGATCGAGGAGTCGCCCGCGCCCGGGCTCGCGCCGGAGACGCGCAAGGCCATGGTGAAGGCCGCGCTCGACCTCGCACGCTCG
Organism: Planctomycetota bacterium; assembly: GCA_013140785.1. Taxonomy (GTDB): domain Bacteria; phylum Planctomycetota; class UBA1135; order UBA1135; genus JABFRZ01. The sequence continues at coordinate 2,467 of JABFRZ010000683.1, forward strand.
GCCGGCTACCACAACGCCGGCACGGTCGAGTTCCTGCTCGACAAGAAGGGCAGTTTCTACTTCATCGAGGTCAACACGCGCATCCAGGTCGAGCACACCGTGACCGAGCTCGTGACCGGACTCGACCTGATCCAGGAGCAGCTCCTGATCGCGGGCGGCGAGCGCCTGCGTTTTCGCCAGGAAGACGTGCGCTTTTGGGGACACGCCATCCAGTGCCGGATCAACGCCGAAGACCCAGACCGGGACTTCCAGCCCTCGCCCGGCAAGATCGAGCTGTTCGTGCCGCCGGGTGGTCCGGGCGTGCGCGTCGATTCGCACTGCTACAGCGGCTACACGATCCCGCCGAACTACGACTCGATGATCGGCAAGTTGCTCGCGCACCGTCCCGACCGCCGCTCCGCCATCGCCACCATGCTGCGCGCGCTGGACGAGTTCGTGATTCTTGGACCGAAGACCGTCATCCCGCTGCATCGCAAGGTGCTCACGCATTCCGACTTCCGCGCCGGCGAGCACGACACCGGTTTCGTCGAGCGCTACTTCTCGAGCAACCCGCGCATCCCGTCGTGAGCGCCTCGCTAGCGAGACCTGGCGCCTTCCCGCGCGCGCCGCTCCTGGCGCTGCTCCCCTGGGTGGCGGGCTGCCTCCAAGGTTACCCGCAGCGCCTGCCCGGTCCTCTGGTGCTGCCCGAGGCCGCGCTCGAGCCGTCGCCGTCGCCGACGGCCGGTGCGAGCGCGGTGGCCGTCACGGTGCAGCGCAACTCCGATCCGGTGTGGGTGCGCCGTCCGGGTGCGCGCGGGGACTACGCCCTGCCGTTCCATCGCAAGCGCGAGCGCGTGCCGCTGGGCACCCTGGTGCGCACCGGCGCGGGTGGGCGGGCCGAACTCCTGTGGTCGCCGGACGCGACCAGTCTCGCGC
>JABFRZ010000591.1 GCA_013140785.1 Planctomycetota bacterium
CGGCCGCGCCGAGGTGATGCTGGGGCCCTCGCCCAATCCCTTCCGCTCGTCGCTGCGCATCGATCTCACGCTGCCTGCGCCGGCCTCGAGCGCCAGGGTGGCGTTGCACGACGTCGGCGGCCGGCGGATCGCCACCCTCCACGATGGCGCGTTGTCCGCGGGGGTCACGCGGCTCGAATGGAACGCGGCCGGGGGAGGCGCCGACATGGCGCCCGGGGTCGACCTGCTCGCCGCCGAGATCGACGGGCGGCGGCTGCAGCGGCGCGTGGTGAAGCTGCCGTGAGCGGATGCGCGCATCACGCCGCCCCCGGGGTACCCGAGCCGGGCTTCGGACTCTTGCGGTGCCGCGACAAAGTCCCGCTTGTGGCTCTTCGCGGCGGCGCCTAATCTTGAGGCCCCCCGGAGGACACCATGCGACGAATGCTGTGCACCGCGCTGCTGGCGCTGGCTCTCGGGGCCACCGCAGGCTCGGCCAACATCCTGGTGGGCCAGCCCGGCCCCAACTTCACCAAGACGAACATGAACGGCGTGTCGACCGCCCTCAGCGACTACCCTGGCAAGGTGGTCGTCCTGTTCCTGCTCGGCTATGCCTGAGACTTCTGCATGAACGACGGTCCGTCGTTCGAAGCCGACATCTGGCAGGCCTACTCCCAGAGCCATCCGGGTCAGGTTCAGGCGCTCGGTGTGGACCTGTGGAACGGTTCGCTGGGAGCGATGCAGCTCTTTCGCGACGCCACCGGCGCCACCTTCCCGTTGCTGCTGAACGGCGCCACGTCGCCGGGAGGTAACGTGGCCACGCTCTATGGTCCCTACGACAACTACATCGTGATGAACAAGCAGGGGATCGTTCGCTACCACGCCGCGAATGTCTGGCCGCACGGCAATCGGTACCACCTGAATGAGATCCGCGGCACCATCGACTCGCTGGTCACCGCGACCGTCGGTGTGGACCCGCTCGCGGACACCCGCTCCCTTCGCCTCTCCGTGTCGCCCAATCCTTTCCGTGCCTCGGCCGCGGTCGAACTGGCGCTGCCGGGCCCCGTCGCCTCCGCGCGAGTGACCGTGCTCGATCTGGCCGGCCGCCGCGTGGCGACGCTGCACGATGGCCCGCTCTCCGCCGGCAGCCCGCGCTTCGCGTGGGACGGATCCGGCGCCGATGGCGCGAGCCTTCCCGCCGGCGTCTACCTCGTCGCGGCCGACCTCGACGGCCGGCGGCTCCTGCGTCGCATCGTGAGAGTCTGGTGAGGCGCCTCGCTCACCTCACCGCCATCACGCTGATCGGAGCGGTCCTCGGGACCCTGAGCGCAACGGCCGAGACGCCGCGCATCGACCGCGCCCCGGCCGCACCCTTCCGCGCCCGCGCGCTGACCGGCGAGACGCTCGATCTCGGCGGTCTGCGCGCCCGCGGCCCGGTGGTGCTCGACTTCTGGGCGACCTGGTGCCAGCCGTGCACGCAGTCCCTGCCCGAGATGGAGGGCGTCTACCGAAGGCTCAAGGAGCGTGGCGTCACCGTGATCGGCGTCTCGGTGGACGGCCCGCGCAACCAGGCCCGCGTGCACCCCTTCGCCTCGAAGCTGGGCCTGAGCTTCCCGATCCTGTTCGATGCCGGAGGCTCGCTGCAGCGCGACTACCAGGTGCGCGCGATCCCGACCACCATCGTGATCGACTCGGCCGGCGCCATCGTCTACGCCGGCGAGGGTTGGTTCCCCGGCGAGACGCGGAAAGTCGAGGCGATCCTCGAGAGCCTGCTCGCCCCCGCGAGCGGGTCCCCGCAGCCTTGAAGCTGCGCGCTTCGGTGACGCGGGCGGGGGCCGTCGGCGCGCTGGCGTCGCTCCTGATCGCCGCCCCGGCCCGCGCGCAGGTCAGCTTCACCAACCTCGCCCAGGCGCAGGCCGGCAACGTGCCGTTCACCGAACCGCCCAACCGCACCGACCTCTACAACCAGGCGCGGCTCGATGCCGTGTTCGGCCCGCTGCGCTTCGGCGCCCGCTACGAGGTGCGCGAGAACAGCGAGCGCGTCCTGACCTATCGCGAGATCTCCCAGCGCTACGCCGAGTGGACCGAGGGCAACCTGCGCGGCCGGGTCGGCAACTTCTACACGCTGGTCGGGCGCGGGCTGATCCATCGTTCCTGGGAGCTGCCGGGCGTGGTGATCGACCAGCCGGGGTCGCGCTCGGAGTTCGGCTTCGCGCGCGACGTGGACGGCGTGCTGGTCGAGGGTGAGGCCGGCCCCTTCAGCGCCCACGCCTTCACCGGGGAGCCGAACGACGGCACGGTGTCGCCGTCCCCGGACGAGCCCTTCCCGCGCTACATCGGGCAGGTGTCGGGCGCGCAGGCCGCCCTCGATGTGTGGCGCGGCGCGCGGCTCGGCGCGGGCTACGTGCGCACCAGCAACGTCGAGTCGTTCACCGGCATCAGCCGGCAGGACGAACTCGGCACCGGCTTCCTCGAGGCCGACCCGCTGGCGCTGGCCGGCATCACCGCGGTCTCGCTGCCGATCTACGCCGAGTACGCGCAGCTCAAGCGCTCGTTCACCGAGTGGTGGAGCCTCGAGCGCGGTGGCGGCGTGCCGCACGCGCTGTACGTGGCGACCAACCTGATCGCCGGTCCGCTCGCCGTGTCGGCGGAGTGGAAGGACTACCGGCTGTTCCGGATCGGCACCAACGACCCGCCGTCGCTGGTGCGCGAACATGCCTTCGCCCTGCTCAACCGGGCCACCCACGTGCTGCTCGCCGACGACGAGCACGGCTACCAGTTCGAGGGCTCGTACGCGGTCCCGGGTTGGGGCACGGCGACCGCAAACCACAGCCGCGCCGACGGCATCGTGTCGTCCACGCCGCGCCGCTACTTCGAGAATTACTTCGAACTGCGCGCCGCCCCCGAGCGCGTGGGCGCGGTGGAGCTCACCCTGTTCTTCGACAAGCAGCAGGACACCTTCTCGCGCATCTCGGAGCGCAACTCGTGGGGTGGCAGCGGAACCGTGCGGGCGCGGCGTGACTACTCGCTGACCGTGGACCTCGAACGCTCCGACGCCACCCGCTTCTTCGCGCCCGCCGCGCGCCGCAGCCCCGACTCGTACTCCGACCAGCGCGTGAGCGTGAGCGTCGCGCGTGCCGACTGGGGCAGCATCGGCATCCTCGGCGAGCGCACCAGCGACCCCGTGTTGCGCAGCTCGAAGCGGCCCAACCACGATCGCCGCTTCTTCGCCACCACCGTGACCGCCCGGCTCGCGGAGCGCCACACCGCGACCCTGCTGGTCGGCGAGCGTCGCGGCGGCCGCGCCTGCACCGCGGGCACGTGCTACGAGGTGCAGGATTTCAAGGGTGCCGAGCTGCGGCTGACGACGCGCTACTGAAGCCCGCGGGCGGGCTTCAGTAG
>JABFRZ010000453.1 GCA_013140785.1 Planctomycetota bacterium
ATCGAGGGGCGCGTGAAGCTTGGCGCGGCGCCGGCGGACGACTCGTTGCGCGTGCTCGCGCTGAGCGAGGCCCTCGACCCGCGCCGGGTCTACGGCACGAGTGGCGTCCTCGACGATCTCGCGCGCGGCGAGAAGGAGCGCGTGCTCGGCACGGCCACGGTGCAGCCGGACGGGAGCTTCGAGCTCGCGCTCGGGACCATGGCCGACGCCTGGCTGGTGATCGACGGGCGCTTCCTCTACTCGGCGCGCGCGGAGAAGGTACCCGCTCTCGTGGAGCGGATCGAGCTCGCGCACGAGTTGGGCGGGTGCCTGGCCGGACGCGTGACGCTGCCGGCCGACGTGACGGATCTGGCCGCGGCCCTCGAGGACATCGATGTGGAGCTCGGGCCCGACGCGCAGGACTTCTCGATGGGCGTGCTCGCCTCGGCCCCGCTCTTCAACCGACGGGCCGAGCTCGATGCCGAGGGCCGCTTCGAGCTGCGCGCGCTACCGGAGGGACACTCCCACGCGCTCGAGATCGACGCCGACGACTTCGCCGACGCCAAGAAGGCGGGCCTCGTGTTCGAGCCCGGACGCGTACGCGAGGCCGAGCTCGCCCTGACGCGCGGGGCGACGCTGCGCGGCGTCGTGCGCGACGAGAGCGGCGCGCCGCTCGTCGGGGCCGCGGTGAAGGCGGCCGAGAGCGCCATGTTCGGCTTCCCCGGCGAGGAGCTGGCCGAGGCGAAGAGCGACGCGAACGGGGCCTTCGAGCTCGCGCACGTGGCCGCGGGCAAGTGCTTGCTGCTCGCCAAGATGGACGGTTACCTCGACAGCGAGGCGCTGAAGCTCGAGCTCCGCGACGAAGAAGGCCGCGAGAACCTCGCGCTCGTGCTCGCGCGCGGGGCCTCGATCTCGGGCCGCGTGCAGCTCCAGGACGGCGCCGCGCTGGACGGCGACAAGCTGGAGGGAACCGCTGTGCAGGTGAGCTTCGACCCCGCGGCCATGGTCGGAATGGGCGCGCTCAATGCCGCGCGCGGGGGCAGCGGCAAGACGAAGTGCGGCCCCGACGGCCGCTTCGAGGTGACGGGGCTCGGCAAGGGTCCCTTCGTGGTCAGCGCGAGCCTCGAGCGCACGGCCGCGGACGGCGTGAAGGAGCCGTGGCGCGCCAAGTCCGAATCGGTCAAGCCCGACACGCACGACCTCACGCTCACGCTGAGCGCGCCCAGCTCGATCGCGGGCCGGGTGCAGGACTTGGCGGGCGCCGCGGTGACGAAGTTCAGCCTACGCGCGACGCCGGCCGGCGGAGCCCCCTTCATGCCCGTCGAGTCCAAGCAAGAAGCCTGCGAGGATCCCGAGGGCGACTTCGTTCTGCGCGGGCTCGAACCCGGGAAGTGGAAGCTCGCGGCCAGTGCGGACGGCTTCGGCCCCATGACACCGCTCGAGCTCACGCTGCCCACCGCTGAGGCGAGCCCACTCGTGCTCGTGCTGGCCCCGGCCGCGACCATCTCGGGGACCGTCGTCGATCCAGGCGGAAACCCGGTGAGCGGTGCGCGCGTCACGCTGCAGGCCGACATGACGCAACGCATCCAGCGCATGCGCGACCAGGCCAAGGCGCCCGAGGCGACCAGCGCGGAGGGCGGCGCCTTCTTGCTCACCGGTCTCGCGCCCGGGACGAGCCTGGTCGTGGCCAAGCGCGAGGGCTTTGCGGACAGCGAGTCGCTGTCGGTGGAGACCTCGACCGAAGCACCCGCGCAAGGCGTCGTGCTGCGCCTCCAGAAGGGCGCGCTCGTCACCGGCGAGGTCTACGGCCCGGACGGGAAGCCCGCCGCCGGCGCGCAGATCCTCGCGCAGGATCCGAGCACCTTTGAGATGAGCATGAAGCGCGCCGACGGGGCCGGACTGTTCCGCTTCGAGCATATGGCGCCGGGCGCGTGGACGATCACGGCCATACTCGAGGGCGGCGAGGTGGAGGTCGAGGGCTCGGCGGCGGAAGCCAGCGCTTCCTTCCTCGAGAACATGCGCATCGCGATGGTGACGCTCGAGGAGGGCGAGGAAGAGCACGTCGTGCTGGGCGCGCCGCCCAAGGATCCGGTGCGCGTGCGCGGCACGGTGCGCCACGGCGAGCGGCCGGTCGGCGAAGGCCTGGTCAGCTTCGTGGGCGAGGGCTCGAAGGGCCTCGAGGCCTTCAAGATGGCGTCGCTCGGCGCGGACGGGAGCTACGAGGCCGAGCTCGGCGCGCCCGGGCGCTACCTCGTGACCGTGCAGGTCACGGCCGGCGGCGGACCGTTCCAGCAGAACAGCGTCGAGTACAGCGTCAAGATCCCCGAGGCCGAAGAGCACGTGCTCGACTTCGCCCTGCCGCTCGGCGCCGTGCGCGGGACGGTGCGCGTGCCCGCGGGCGCGACGCCGGCCGGCACGCGCGTGACACTGGCCGCGACCGGTGGGATCGAGAGCGGCACGCTGATGGGCGGACAATACGCCGAAGCCACCACCGACGAGGCCGGGCGCTACGCCTTCGACTACTTGCGGCCGGGGTCCTACGCCGTGGCCGCGGGCGGAGCCCTGTTCGGCGGCGCCTTCGGCGGCAAGAGCCAGGCCGGACGGCTGGTGCGCTCCGGGCTCAACGTGACGGAAGGGCGCGCGCTCGAGAACGTGGACTTCACGCTCGAAGAGCCGGGCGACATCGAGGGGCGCGTGCTCGACTCCGCTGGCCAGCCGATCAAGGACGCCTCGCTCTTCGTGCGCGACGAACACGGGCAGCTGCTCGATCGCTTCTCGATGATCACGAGCGGCGCGGACGGGTCCTTCCACTACACCGGCGTGGCCGCGGGCGAGTACGTGGTCTCGGCGCGTGGCAAGGGCCTGGCGAGCGTCGAGAGTGCGCCGGTGCGGGTCGAGAAGGGCGCCAGTGCGAGCGTGGAACTGGTGCTCTACGCGGGCACGAGGCTCGTGATCGAGGTCGTGGACGAAGCGGGCGAAGCGCTGCAAGCGCGCGTCTCGGTGCTGGACGAGCGCGGGCGCGAGATGCAGGGCATGCTGGGCTGGGCCGAGATGATGAGCAGCTTCGGCGAGGGCGGCTTCGATGGCTCGAAGCAGAACGTCGGCCCGCTACCGCCCGGCACGTACACGGTCACGGCGGTCGCGGCCGACGGCAAGAAGACCTCCAAGCCGGTGACGCTGGACGGCCAGCCCGAGCGCCGCATGAAGCTGCGGTTGCGCTGAGTCTTCTGTGTGAGGTTCCACGCCTCCGCGGTTGGATTGGAAAGCGCACCGGGAGAGTAGGGACGGCCACGCGGTCGTGACCGTCCCCCTCGTCAAACCGGACGTGCGGGTTTCCCGCATCCGGCTTACCCGACGGCTTCTTCGCTTGGCTGTCGGCGGACGGCCGGAGCT
>JABFRZ010000439.1 GCA_013140785.1 Planctomycetota bacterium
ATCCGGACCTGCTCGCGACCGCGCTGCGCGAGACGAGCGAGGAGGTCGGTGTCGATCTGGCGGCGGCCGCCGAGCTGCTCGGGAACCTGCATCCGGTGCAGGCCAAGGCGCGCGGGCGCCTGCTCCCGATGTGGATCACGCCCTTCGTGTTCTCTCTGCGCGGCGAGCTCGCGCCCGCGCCCGGTCCGGAAGCAGCCGAGGTCTTCTGGTTCCCGCTGACCCGCGCGCGCGCCGGCGAGTTCGCCTGGACGCACCGCTACCAACGCGAGGACGAGGAGCGCGTCCTGCCGGCCTGGCGCTTCGAGGAGCGCGTCGTATGGGGGCTGACGTACGAGATCCTGTCGGAGCTGATGCGCGTCGCGCCCTGACGGCTCCGCTCGCCGGTCGCGCGGGGACCGGCGAGTCGTGCAAGGAACGCGCGGCCTCGGGACATCTCGTCGCTCAGTGGGACTCCCCAACCGACCACGAGCGCGGCGCGCGCCCGCGAGCCCTTGGCTCCTCTCCGCACTGCTCTTCTCGTGCGCCAGCTTCCCGCGTGAGCCCGCGCCGCCCACCGAGGCTGCGCTGTCCACCGAACCCGTGTTGTCGACTGAGACCGTCGCAAGGCCCGACGAAGCTCCCGCGGCCGCAGCGAAGAACGGGAGCTGCGTGCTCGACGACGACGGAATCTTCTACGTGCTCGGGGCGATTCCCGAGTTTCCGCGCGTGCGCTACCGCGACGGCCAGCTCTCGCTCAACGAGAGCTGCGCGATCCGGCTCGAGAACAAGCTCAACCGCAAGATCCCGCCCATGTACGTCAACGGGCAGCCGATCGGCTTCTGCTGAACGCCCTGCCCCGACGTCTTCGTGCAAGACGTGCCCGAGTTCGTGCGCCGGAAGAATCTCGCCTTCCAGGACTACCTCGACGCCCGCCGGCCGGCCGTGATCGACGCCGAGCACTGCGTGCGCCTGAACTGGGAGACGTACTTCTTCGCCGACCGCTGGGAGCGCGAGCGCTTCCTGTCCGATCCGCTGGCTTACTGCGGCCTCCTGACCGATCCAGTCAGCCGCGCGCGCTTCCGCCCGGGCCCGGACGCGCCGCACCTGGTCGCGGGCGGCGTGGCCTATTACTTCGCGAGCGAGGAAAACCGCGCGCGGTTCGAGGACGACCCCGAGGCTCATCGCCTGCCGGGCTGGAAGATGTAGCGCGGGAAGCGCGGCGGCTCGCCCGCTACACTCCCGACCCGTGCGCGCAGGGTCCAACGTCTCCGTCCCGGAGTTCACGCTCAAGGCGGTCCTGTGCGGGCTCGTCTTCGGGATCGTGTTCGGGGCCGCGAACGCATTCATCGGGCTGAAGGCCGGGCTCACGGTCTCGACCTCGATCCCGATCGCGGTGCTGTCGGTGGCGTTGTTCCGCTCGCTCGGGCGCGGCGGGACGATCCTCGAGGCGAACATGGCCCAGACCGTGGGCAGCGCCTCCTCGTCGCTCGCCTCGGGCACGATCTTCACCATCCCGGCGCTGTTCATGTGGGGCGTGACGCCGTCGGTGACGCAGGTCGCGATCCTGGCGCTGTGCGGCGGGCTGCTCGGGATCCTCGCGATGGTGCCGCTGCGGCGGCTCCTGATCGTGCAGGCCGCGGTCGAACTCCCCTACCCGGAGGGTCGCGCGTGCGCCGACGTCCTGCACGCGACCGAGCGGGGTGGCTCGGGCGCGCGCTGGATCTTCCTCGGGCTCGCGCTCGGGGCCGGAGTGGAGCTCGTGCTCGCGCAGTTCCACCTGCTGCCGAAGGAGGTCACCTGGAAGCTCGGCCAGAACGCCTCGCTCGCGCTACGCATCTCGCCCGCGCTGCTCGCGGTCGGTTTCATCATCGGCTTCCGCGCCGCGGCCGTGATGGTCGTGGGCGGGTTCCTGACCTCGCTGGTGCTGTATCCGCTCGTCACCAAGGCCTGGGCCAGCGGCGCGGCGGCAGCGCTGTCGCTCGACGAGGTGCAACAGTCGCTGCAGGCCTACCTCGATCGCGTGCCGGAGGTACCCGCGCTGGGCGTGAGTGCGGCGAAGAGCGCCTTCCTGCTGTACATCGGCGCGGGCGCGGTGGCCGCGGCCGGACTGCTCACGGTCTTGCGCACGGGCCCGACCATGGCGCGCTCGCTCGGCGCCGTCCTGGCCGGCATGCGCGGCGACAAGGGCGGCGTGGAGCGCGAGCGCACCGACCGCGACCTCCCGGGCTGGATCCTGATCGTCGGGATCCTGGCCGTGGTGCTCTTGCTCGCCTTCGTCCCGGGCGTGCTGGCGGGCGACTTGAGCCTCCCGCGGCGGCTGCTCGCCGCGGTCGGCGCGGCGTTCTTCGCCTTCCTGTTCGTGCCGGTGAGCTCGCGCATGGTGGGCGTGATCGGAGTCTCGTCCAACCCGACCAGCGCCATGGCGCTCGTCACGCTGGCCGGCACGGCCGCGATCTTCGCCCTGCTCGGCTGGAAGGAGCTCGACGCGCGCGCGGCGGTGCTGACCGTCGGCACGATCGTGTGCGTGGCCGCCTCGAAGGCCGGCGACATCTCGCAGGACCTGAAGACCGGCCAGCTCGTCGGCGCGACCCCGGCGCTGCAGCAATACGGCCAACTGATCGCCGCCACGGTCGCGTGCTGGGCCGTGGCGGGAACCGTGGTAGTGATGGGCCTCGGCGAGGGCTTCGGCGAGGGCGGCATCCCCGCGCCCCAGGCGCGCCTGATGAAGACCATCATCGAGGCCGTGCTGGGCGAGGAGCTGCCCTGGGACCTGATGGCCATGGGCGGCGCGATGTCGCTGTGCGCCGCGCTCGTCGGTCTGCCGGCGCTGTCGTTCGCGCTCGGCATCTACCTCCCGCTCGCGACCCTGGCGACGATCTTCGTGGGCGGCCTCGTGCGGCGCTACGCCGAGCGCGGCGAGAGCGCCGGCGGCCAGAGCAGCGCGCTCCAGAGCGGCATCCTGTGCGCCTCGGGCTTCGTCGCGGGCGAGGGCCTCGCGAACGTCTATGTCTTCGCCCACGCCTGGTACACGAAGGCGGGTCGCTACACGGCGCCGGAGCCGAGCGCGCTCGAGGCGACGCTTGCGCTGGCGACGCTGCTCGCGGTGGTCGTGGTGCTGTACCGCTCGGCGCGGAAGACATGAGCCGCGGGCGCGGCCTGGCGCTCGGCGCAGCCGCCCTGGTGCTCGGCGTGCTGTTCGTCGCGCTCCTCTTGCGCCGCCAGGAGCGAGCCGAGCCTGTGCGCGTTGCCGAAGACCCGGCCGCCAGCGCGCGGCCCGCCGCGGATCTGGGCAACACCGCCGCTGCGCCGGCCGAGTCGGGCGTTGGCGAGTCCGCGGCCGAAGCGCGCGTCGCACTCGAGCCGAGACCCTCCGAAGCGGGCGTGAGT
>JABFRZ010000687.1 GCA_013140785.1 Planctomycetota bacterium
CGCCGATGTAGAGCAGCAGCGCGCAGGAGAGCTCGCGCGCGAACGCGGCCATGGTTGGCCTGAAGCTGCTCCTGATCGCCGCCTTCCTCGGCATCGGCGTGTTCCACGTGGATCCGGCCAACTGGCACCCGTTCAAGCCCAACGGCTACCACGGCATCTGGCAGGCCGCCGCGCTCGGCTTCTTCTCCTACATCGGTTTCGACGCCGTCTCGACGGCCGCCGAGGAGTGCAAGAACCCGCAGCGCGACGTGCCGCGCGGCCTGATCTGGTCGCTCGTGATCTGCACGGTGCTGTACATGGCCACCGCGGCCGTGCTCACGGGTGTCGTGCCGGTCGAGAAGATCACCTCCCAGGATCCGCTGGCCGAGGCCTTCCAGGTCATGGGCCTGGAGGGCGGCGCGACCGCCTTCGCCTTCGGCGCCGTGATCGCGATGACGGCCGTGCTGCTCGTGTTCCAGCTCGGCCAGACGCGCATCTTCATGGTCATGGCGCGCGACGGCTTGCTGCCGCCGGCCTTCGCGCGCATCCACCCGAAGCGCCGCACGCCCTACATCAATACGTGGGTGACGGGCCTGCTCGTGGCGCTCTCGTGCAACGTCCTGACGCCGGGCCAGGCGATCGGACTGTGCAACATCGGGACGCTCTTCGCCTTCATCCTGGTGTCGCTCGGCGTGATCGTGCTGCGCGTGCGCGAGCCCGATCGGCCGCGCCCGTTCAAGGTCCCGGGCTACCCCGTGACACCGATCCTCTCCGCCTTGGCCTGCTTCGGCCTGATCCTCGGCCTGCAGAGCTCCAACTGGTGGCGCCTGGCCGTGTGGCTCGCCATCGGGCTCGTCGTGTACTTCCTGTACGGCTACAGGCACTCGGTCCTGCGCAAGGAGCTAGCCGCGAGCGAGTCGAGCCGCGGCTGATCGGCGAGGGAAGGCGAGTGCGCTCGCCACGCCACGCGCGCCCTACTCGGGACGGCTCGAGACGCGCGCCGAGCCGTCCTCGTCGTAGTCGACGGACACCTCGTTGGGCGCGCAGCACACCGGGCAATCCTCGACATACTGCTGGCTCTCTCCGGCCGATGGATCCAGCGGCACGACGATCTCCTCGCCACACGAGCCGCACACGTAGCTCGCCTCGTCGGTCCACCTCCGCTCCCCCTCCGCGTCCCGCCGGTTGCGTGTGCCCACGTGCCCGAGGATAGAGCGAAGTCGGGCGTGCGCCACCCTGGCTCCGGGCCACCGAGCACCCCCGCGCGTGCCAGAAGCTCCGCGAGCCGTGCGCTGGTGGAGGCGGCGGGAATCGAACCCGCGTCCCAGAATCACTCCGGCCTGAGCCTCTACGCGCGTGTTCCGCGGTTTGGTTCTCGCTCGCGCCGGCGCCCACGGACGGGCTTCGGGCGGGCCAGCCTCCTTGTTTCTCGTCGGACGCCAAGAGGCGCGGCGTGCCGACCAGCCCGCTGTTGGCGTTCTCCGCAGGCCGCGGACACTCCCGCGGAGAACGGCTGCCTAGAGACTAGGCGGCGAGAGAAAAGTTATTGGCAGGTTAGTGCCGTTCCGAGAGGATTACAGGGACCTCGGACCCCCGGCGCGCAGCCCGGGTCGTTGCGAAACCGGTCGAGACCAGTGCGCCCCCGTGTTGCGGGTGGGAGTCTAGCACGGACCGGGCGGCAAGCGAAGCAGGGCCGAGCGATCCGCTCAAACCCATCCCTCGCGCTCAGCGCCGCCGCGAGGTCTCGCGCTCGATGTCACGGCGAGCGTCGCGGCTCTTCACGTCCTCGCGCTTGTCGTGCAGCTTCTTGCCCTTCACGAGCGCCATCTCGACCTTCACCAGGTGGCCCTTGAAGTAGATCACGAGCGGCACGATCGTGATGCCGCGCTCGCGCACTTGCTTGTCCCAGGCGCGCAGCTGCTTCTTCTGCAGCAGGAGCTTCCGGTCGCGCGCCGTCTCGTGGTTGTTGATGTTGCCGTGGCTGTACTCGGGGATCGTGGCGCCGACCAGCCAGAGCTCGCCGCGGCGGATCATGCCGAAGGACTCGGCGATCGAGCACTGGCCGGCGCGCAGGCTCTTCACCTCGGTGCCCTTCAGCGCGAGGCCGCACTCGAGCTTCTCGAGCACATGGAACTCGTGCGTCGCGCGCCGGTTCTTGGCGAGGATGCGGAACGCGGGTTCGGCGTCGCGCGGCATCGCTACGTTCCCCGAGATCCGGCGGCGGCCCCGGGGCCGTACCGGGACGCGTAGCGTGCCGTGCGCCTGTCCATCCTCAGAGGGTAGCGTGCGGGTCGCGGCGCACGCAGGCTGCGCCCACGCGAGTTCCGCCCGGCAGCCGATTGACCGCGCATGGGCGCCTCCCTATCGTGCGCGGCTCGTTCATCGGCCTGGGTGGCGGAACTGGCAGACGCGCTAGGTTCAGGTCCTAGTTCCCTTTACCGGGAGTGGGGGTTCGACTCCCCCCTCAGGCACCAAACGAGACGCTCGCTGGGCTAGCAGCCTGTCGGAGTAGTCCCGTCGCGAGGCAAAGCGTTCTGCGGCGAGGCAAGGAGCGCGACGGAAAGACAGCGGAGGTGGCCTTCCTGGCCACCGAGCATGGCTTTCCTAGCGCGACGCTGCATCGGCGCAGAACGCGAAGCCGCAGCAGGGACTACTCCGACAGGCTGCTAGCGCCCTTGCCCGCCGGGCGCGCGATAGACGAGCACGGCCCGGTCGCCCATCTCGGCCGGCAGCTTGTACTCCCAGACCGTGTCGAGCTTGAAGCCCAGGCGTTCGGCCTCGCGCTCGCCGGCGCGCACCTCGCGCGACCACGAAGGCCCCTTCATCATCACCAGGTCGCGCAGCGAGTGGCGCACCTTGCGCAGCGAGCGCACGTTCTCGCGCACCGAGCTGACCGCGCGCACGATGACGATGTCATATTGGTTCTTGACGAGGTGGTCCTCGACGCGTTCGCCGACCGCGCGCACGTTCGGGAGCTTCATCTTGGCGATGCTCTCGGCCATGAACTCGGCCTTCTTCTTGGTCGAGTCGAGCACCACCACGCGCGCGTTGGGCTCGGCCAGCGCGATCGGGACGCCCGGGTAGCCGGCGCCGCTGCCGAAGTCGAGCAGCGAGCGCCCCATCAGCGGCAGGTAGCGCGCCGCGCGCCAGCAATCGAGGTAGTGCTTGGCGGCGATCTCCCGCGGCTCGACGATCTTGGTGAGGTTCATGCGCCGATTGGCCTCCTGCACCAGCAGCGCGTGCTCGGCGCAGTGGTCCAGGTAGCCGGCGGCGACCTCCTCGCCCTGGAAGGCCCACTCGAGCGCCTCGCGCAGCGCGGCCAGGGTGGGCAGCGCGAGGCCCGCGAACTCGGGCGTCTCGTCGGCGTCCTCCCCCGCAACC
>JABFRZ010000174.1 GCA_013140785.1 Planctomycetota bacterium
GCGCAGGAGCTGCCGCACGCGCGCGCGCGCCGCGCTCCGCTCGCAGTCGAGCTCGAGATCTTCGTGGTGGAAGAGGGGCGACGGGTGCTCCTGACGCGTCGGCCGGAGACCGGCCGTATGGCGGGGCTGCTCGAGTTCCCGACGCGCGAGCGGGTCGCGAACGGCCGCGCGCGACTCTGGCCGGAAGATCTGCCGGGGTTGGTTCCCGCGGCGGGCATGCCGCTCGGCGAGCTCGCGCACACCATCACGCACCACCGCATCCGCGTCAGCGTGCGCGGCGCGCGTCTCCGCGGACGGCGACTGCCGGATGGTGCGTGCTGGGTGGAGCGCAGGGGGCTGGCCGAACTGGCGCTGACCGGGCTGGCCCGCAAGGTGCTCGCCCTGATCTCGGCGCGCGGCCGGGCCGGAACGGCCGGTGTCTCTTCTTCCGGCACACTGGACGCCGGAGCGCCGCCGTGAGGCGCGCCGCCTTCCTGCCGAGGCTGGCCTTGTCGCTTGGAGCCGCGCTGCTCCTACTGGTGCTCCTGTTCGCCTTCGGCGACGTCGACTTGGCGGACACGTTGCGCACGCTCGCGCGGCTCTCGCCCAGTGTCTACGCGGCTGCGCTGGGGCTGCACCTCTTGACCACCACGGGTCGCGCGCTGCGCTTTCAGCTCCTCATCCCACACGGCGCGCGGCCACGCTTCCGTCACGCGCTCTCGATCGCGGCGGCGCACAACATGGCCTCCTACGTCCTGCCCCTCAAGGCGGGCGAGGCCTCGCTGATCCTGTATCTGAGGTTGCAGTGCGGGACGCCGGCCGGGATCGCGCTCGCAGCGCTGCTGGTCTCGCGTTTCCTGGACGCGGCCGCGTTGTGCGTGGGCTTGGCCGCGGCCTGCTTCAGCCTGCGCGGTGCCGGTTCGGCACCGAGCTGGATGGGCAGCGCGGCCCTGGGCCTTTTCCTCTTGGCAGGTCTGTTCCTCTCGCTCTCGCTGCGCGGCGACCTGTGGGTGCGCGCGCTCGAGGCCGGCCTGCAGCGCCTGCGCGTGCAGCGGCTGTCGCTCGGCCAGCGACTGCTCGAGCGCACCAACGGCCTTGCGCTGGCGCTGCGCGCCGCCAGCGGCGGCTGGCGGCTCACGCTCGCGGCACTCCTCACCGCGCCGATGTGGTTCACGATCTTCGGTTTCTATGCGCTGCTCGCGCGCGCGTTCGGGATCCCCGCGACGGTGAGCTTCCTCGAGCGTGCCTTCGGCGCCAGCCTGGCGGCGCTCTTCAACCTGTTGCCGGTCAACGCCGCGGCGGGCGCCGGGACGCAGGAACTCGGCTGGGTCACGGGCTTCCACGTGGTGCTCGGCGTTGACAAGCAGCTGGCGCTCACCTCCGGCATCGGGGTGCACCTCGTGCAGCTCTTCGATGTGGTGCTGATGGGGCTCGTCGCGCACCTCGCCATGGGCGTGATGCCGCGCTGGCGCTTCCCGGAAGAGCCCGACGCCAGCTGACGACAGCGCGTAGTTTACCGAGCCGGAACGGGTGACCCGCTGGACACATGGCAACTACACGGTATCGTCAGCAGGTCGCCCAACCACGGAGTTCCCCATGGCGCCTACCACCGTCTTCAGCCTTCTCACTGTCCTGGCCGTCGCTCCCGTCCTGTACGCGCAACAGCTCCCGCTTCAAAACTTCGCTGCGGGCCCGTCCGTGCCGCGCACACCAGGCCGCATACTCGTCTCGGGCTTCGGGAGCAACTCCGTGCATGCCTACCGTGCCTGGGACGGCTCGCCGCGCAGACGCGCGAGCCCGGTCGCGGGGGCGCAATCGATCGTGCTCGGCGCCGACGGCCTGCTGTACGTGTGCGCTGAAGGGATCGACCAGATCCTGCGCGTCGATCCCGAGACCATGAGCGTGCTCGGGCCCTTCGTGGCCGACGATCCACTCACTCCGGCGGACGAGAACGGTCCTCTCAACGGTCCGACCTCGGCGACCTTCGGGCCGGCGGGAGACCTGTTCGTGGCGAGCTTCGAGAACGACCAGGTCCTGCGCTTCGACGGCCAGACCGGCGCCTACGAGGGCGTGTTCGTGGCGCCCGGGCTCGGGGGCCTGAACGGCCCGGACGCGGGCACCAAGTTCGGCCCCGACGGCCTGCTCTACGTGCCGAGCTTCTGGAACGACCGCGTGCTGCGCTACGACTCGACCGGCCAGTTCGTGGACGAGTTCGTCGCCTTCCGGGAGGGCAACCTGCGGCGGCCGCGGGACCTCGTATTCCACGCCGGGCACTGGTACGTGGCGAGCTCCTCGACCGGCCGCATCCTGCGCTTCGACGCCGCTGGCAACTTCATCGACAACTTCGCGACCGTCAACCAGCCCTACTCGCTCGCCTTCCACCCCATGAACCAGGACCTGTACGTCGTCAGCCTTTCGGACAACGGCGTGTACCGCATCGACGGTCGCACGGGTACCGTGCTCGCTGCGGCCGTCACCAGCGGAAGCGGCGGGCTCTCTGGCTCGGTCTACGTTTTCTTCCTGCCGTAGATCTACCTCCTCCAGTGCGCCAGGGGAGGGCGCGTCGGATTCCGGCTTCCCGCGTGTGGATCGAACCCGAACTTCCCTGATCGGGAAGTTTTGTCACGCCCTCGCCTATCCAACCTCTCAGCGTCGAGTCAGCATCCTGAAGGAGCCAACGATGTTCTTGACTAGCCTCTGTCTGATCGCGGCCGCCATCCCCCAGGGCCAAACAGTTCCGGCCTCCGAAACGAGCACGACGGGTAGCCGTCGCGCGCTCGCCGCCTACCCCGTCATAGCCCCCGGGAGCAGCGGACCGCTGGCGGCTCCCATCCTGATCGCCGGCTTGGATTTCGACGCGCGCTATGTGAACGACAACATGGGCGAGGTCGATGGCGCCGACATCCCTGACGGCTCCCTGACCGGCCCGGACGTCTCCACCAGCAGCGGGAACGTGGATTTCACCGGCGCCACCGTCACCGCGCTGAAGGGGACCTTCGGGCAAGCGAGCAACGCTTCGGGAGACAAGTCGGTGGTCTCGGGAGGCCTTGGCAACACCGCTTCGGGAGTCTTCTCGACGGTCTCGGGAGGCATTGGCAACGAGGCTTCGGGGGACTTCTCGACGGTCTCGGGGGGGTCCGACAACACTGCCTCGGGCTACAACTCGACGGTCTCGGGAGGCGTCTACAACAACCCTTCGGGCGCCCACTCGACGATCTCGGGGGGCCTCGTCAACTTCGCTGCCGGATACAGCTCGACGGTCGCCGGGGGCCAACTCAACTCCGCTGGGGGGGCCTTCAGCTTCGCCGCCGGACGCGCGGCGCAGGCATTCCACCAGGGATCGTTCGTCTGGGGCGACAGTAGTTTCCCACCCCCCTACCC
>JABFRZ010000461.1 GCA_013140785.1 Planctomycetota bacterium
GTGGCTCGAGTACTCGTCGCCGAGGTCCGCGAAGGCGTGGCCCCACTCGTGCACGGTCGTGAGCGCATCGCGCCCGCCGATCACCGCTACCCCGCCCCCGCCCGTGCCCGAGACGCCCAGCTTGACTAACACGATCGCCAGGCCGTCACTGCCCGGGATCTCGTCCAGCACCGCGTGCACGCTGCGACCGTCGAGGCCGACGTGGCCGGCGTCGGTCGAGAGCGTGCGCCCGCCGAGCAAGGTGTCGTACTCGCGCCCGAAGCCGTCCACGCCGGCCTCGGCCGAGAGACACACGCCGCGCACGAAGTTGAGATAGCTCCAGTACTCGCGGAACGGCTCGACGCGCTCGAACAGCGGCGGCACGTCCTCGGCCAGCTTGTCGAAGGCGCGCTGGTGATCGAGCTCGTAGCCGTCGCCAAGCAACACGATCTCGACGCGCTTGGAGGGCGGGCCGTTCGCGACCAACGCGCACGAGCCGAGCAGCGCGCTCGGCGTGGTGCGCTGGGCCGCACGCTTGCCCTCGGGCGTGCCCGAGTGGCGCTCGGCCAACCGCTCGTAGAGCGCGCGCGCCTCCCGGTGACGGCCCTCGCAGGCCAGCTCTTCCGCGCGCGCGAACAGCGCCGCCGGGTCGGACGGTTCCTGCGTTGTGGCGACCAGCGCGCACAGAAGCGTAGCGGCGAGAACTCCCATCCCCATGATTGTAGTGCCCGAGCCGGGACGCGAGCCCGGCTCGGGCTGTCGGACGGCGCGCGGGGGGAACGAACGCCGCCGACGCGAGCCTGTGTCAGCCGTGCAGGAAGGCGCGCAGCATCCAGATCGTCTTCTCCTGGCCGTCGGCGTAGCCCTGGACCAGGTTCTGGGTGGCTGCGTCGCCGGCCCTGGTGGCGGCCTGCTCGAGCGCGCGCAATGACACGTTGAGCGTCTCGAGGTCAGTCGCGACGTTGCGCACCATGTCGTTCGCGGAGGGCTGGCCGGCGTCCTCCTTCAGGCGCGCGAGCGCGAGCTGCTCCCTCAGCGTGACCGGCGGGCGCGCGCCGCGCGCGGCCAGGCGCTCGGCCAGTGCATCAACCTTCTCGGCCGCCTCGTCATAGAGCTCCTCGAACTTCGCGTGCAGTCCGAAAAACAGCGGGCCGGTCACGGTCCAGTGGTAGCCGCGCAATTTCATGTACAGGACCTGGTAGTCCGCGAGCAGCGCGGCGAGGTCCTGGTCGAGGGGTTGTTGTCTCATGCTTTCTTTCATGGGTTCCTTCCTTGTCCTTCGGGTTCGGATCGGATTCTTGTCGTGTGTCACGCGAGGGTAGCGATTGCGCGCTCGCCGTCGAGCACCGCCGCGACGGCGTGCAGGACCGAGGCGATGCGCAGCGCGTCCTGGATCTGCAGCGCGCTGGCGCCGCGCTGCCTGAGCTCGCGCTCGTGGGAATCGAGGCACTTCCCGCAGCCGTTCACGGCCGAGGCTGCCAGGCACCACAATTCGAAGTCCAGGCGCTCCGTTGTTGGATTCGCGCCGCCCGGGTGGGCGAGGCCCTGCATGCGCAGGCGCGCGGGCAGGCTGCCGTACTCGGGGTTCGAGAGCAGGTGCAGCGCGCGGTAGTACACGTTGTTCATGCCCATCAGCGCCGCCGCGGTCTTGGCGGCGGCGAGGGCGGGCTGGTCGAGGTGCGCGCGCGCCTCGGCGCTCACCGCGCGCACGAGCTCGTCGTTGCGCGCGGCGAGGGCCGAGACGAGGACCGTGCCCCACAGCTGGGCGGGCGTGAGGCTCTCGATCTTCGCGAGCGCGTCGAGGTTCAGCCGCAGGTCCTTGGCGTAATCGGGGATGCGCTCACGGATGGCTTGCATGGTTGTTCCTGGCTTCTTTGGGTGATGTCGCTCAGGCGACCCTCAGGGTTTCTTGGCCCTTCTTCCAGTTGCACGGGCACAGCTCGTCGGTCTGCAGCGCGTCGAGCACGCGCAGCACCTCGTCCGGGTTGCGCCCCACGCTGCCGTCGTTGACCGAGACGAAGCGGATGACGCCCTCGGGATCGACGACGAAGGTCGCGCGCTGGGCCACCTTCTCGTGCGGGTCGAGGATGCCGAGCGCCGCGGACAGGTCGCGGCGCAGGTCCGAGAGCATCGGGAAGGGCAGCTCGCGCAGCGACTCGTGGTCCTTGCGCCAGGCGAGGTGCACGAACTCGCTGTCGGTGCTGACGGCGTAGAGCTGGGCGTCGCGCTCCCGGAACGCGCCCTCCAGCTTGGCGAAGCCCGCGATCTCGGTCGGGCACACGAAGGTGAAGTCCTTCGGGTAGAAAAAGAAGACGCCCCACTTGCCGGCGGCCGAGCGCTCATCGAAGTCCTGGAAGGCACTGGCGACGTCGCTCGAGACGACGCCCTTGAGGCGGAAGGCGGGGAAACGGTCAGCGATGGTCAGCATGGCGGGCTCCGTGGTTGGTTGGTCGTCGGTCGTTCGCGACGGTTGTTCACGCCGTCCGCGATGCCCAAGGATCGGCGCTCCGGGCTGATATCGCCAATCGCAAGACCGTCCGACTGTGATAGCCTGAGCCTATGGAGCGTCCCGGCCTGCGCCAGCTCGAGTGCGCCGTGGCCGTGGCCGAACAGCTGAGCTTCCGGCGCGCCGCCGAGGCCTGCTTCATCAGCCAGCCCGCGCTCTCGCTCCAGATCCAGCAGCTCGAGAGCCTGCTCGGGACGCGGCTGTTCGAGCGCGACCGGCGCCGGGTCCTGCTCACGCCCGCGGGTGAGCAGCTCCTACCCCACCTGCGCGGAGCCCTGCTCGCGCTCGACGGCCTGGTCGAGGCCGCGCGAGCGCTGGGCGATCCGCTGGCGGGCACGCTGCGCCTGGGCGTGATCCCGACCGTGGCGCCCTACGTGCTCCCGGGCGTGATCGGGCCGCTGCGCAAGCGCTTCCCGAAGCTGCGCCTGCTGCTGCGCGAGGACCACACGGCGCGGCTGGTCGAGCGCGTGCAGGAGGGCAAGCTGGATCTGGCCTTGCTCGCGCTCGAAGCCGAGCTCGGGAACCTGGCGACGCACGCGCTGTACTCGGATCCGTTCGTGCTGGTCACGCCGGCCAGCCACGCCCTCGCCGGGCGCGCGCTCGCGCGCGCCAAGAACATCACAGACGCCGACCTCGCCGACCAGGACGTGCTGCTGCTCGAGGACGGGCACTGCTTCCGCAACCAGGCCCTCTCCCTGTGCCAGCGCGCCGGCGCGCGTGAGCTCGTCGATTTTCGCGCCACGAGCCTGAACACCCTGGTGCGCATGGTCGCGAGCGGCACGGGGATCACGCTGCTCCCGGCCATGGCCGTAGCGACCGAGGTGCGCACGCAAGACCGGCTCGTGACGCTCGCGACCATGCGCACCAGGGTGT
>JABFRZ010000548.1 GCA_013140785.1 Planctomycetota bacterium
CTGCACGGCGTCGCCGGCGTGCAACGAGAGCGCCGCCTCGGGCAGGTCGAGCGGTGCGCCGTCGGGCCGCGAGCGCGGACGCTCGTAGGCCTCGCCCCACCAGGCACGCATCGCATCCGCGGCCCATAGTGCGCTCTCCTCCAGGTGGCAGTTCGTGCACGCGTTGGGCCGTCCGGCCTCGACGTCGCGCTTCACGTCCGGCACCTCGATGCGATGGCTGCGGTGGATCTCGAGGATGCCGTACACGATGCGCGGCATGTGGCAGTCGAGGCAGCGCGCGCCGCTCCGCGCGGGATCGTGGTGCGTGTGCGCGTGCACGTCGCGAGCCACCTCCGCGTGGCACTGTGTGCAGGCGCGATCGCCACGCAGCTCGGGCGCGATGTTGCCATCGACCGACCCCGAGTGCATCGCGTGGCAGGAGTGGCAGGTGAGCGCCCCGCCGGCCAGGCAGGGCGACTGCGTGGTCCCGAGGTACTCGTAGGCCGTGAGGCGCGCCGTGCCGTCGCGCCAGAAGCGCTGGCGAAAGAGCTCGGGATCGCGTGCATCGACGGAGGGCGTCGCGCGCGTGATCGGCGCGACGTGCGCCTCGAGGAGCTCGCCCGGGCGAAAGGTCGGGCCCGAGTCGAGCGTGCGCGCGAGATTCTCGGGCGGGTTGGGCAGGCGCTGCGAGTGGCACTGACCGCACAACGCGAGCGCCTCCATCTGACCGATGCGCTCTGGATGGACGATGGCGAGCTCGGCCGCTCCGTCCAGGTAGGCCGCCGCGCGCGCTCGCGGCGATCCCATCGCGTCGACGTGCGTCGAGCCCGGGCCGTGGCAAGCCTCGCAAGCGATGCCGAGCTCGGCCACGCGCGAGCGGCAGTGGTCCGTGCTCCCGGCGCGCTGCGTCACGTCCACGCGCGGCTCAGGCGCGGTGTTGTGGCAGAAGATGCAGTTCTCGTTCCAGGTCGCGCGGTGCGCGTCCCAGTCCGGATCGTCGGGCTCGAGGAACACGCCGTTCAGGTGCATCCAGCGCTGCTCGCCGACGTGCCACAGGATCGGCAGGCGCCGGTAGGCGGCGCCCGGCTCGCGCCCGACGAGCTCGAAGTACTGCTGATAACGGCGCGAGCCGACGCACAGCACGACCTCGGCTTCGCGCTCGCCGCCTTCCGGCGTGGGCACGCGCAAGAAGTAGCGCCCGTCGCGCACGTGGGGCACCGCGCGCTGCCCGAAGAACTCGAGCGGCTCGCCGTCGAAGCGTCCGAGCACCGCCTCCGGCGTCGGGAGCTGCGTCATCGTGCGGTGGTACGTGCGCGCCCAGCTCGCGTGCTGATCGGGATGGCACGTGCGACAGGCGCTCGAACCCGTGTACTCGCCGCGCGCGATCAGCGCCCGGCTGGCCTCGATGCGCGCGGGATCGGGTCCGATGGCGAGTGCCAGACCAACCCCGAGCGGCGCGAGCACGAACGGCGCAAAGCTCCAGAGCGGCGGGGGCAAGCGGCGGCCATCTTAGCGGCGGGCCGGCCGAGCCGGCGCCGGGCACTGGACGGTTCACGGCCGGAGTTCGTGCAGCCCGCCGGCCGGGAAGAAGAGCGCGCGGCGCCGCACCTCGGTCGCTCGGGAGTGGAGCACGACCACCCATTCGCCCTCGTTTGCCAGCACAGGCCCCGAGCGCCCCGCGGCGAGGTCCGCCCGCGCCGCCGAGATCACCGCGCCATCGACCTCGATGTAGAGCGGCAACGCGCGTCCGTCCGGGGTTTCCAGCGAGAAGGCGTCGGCCTCTTCGGCGCCGGGGAGCACGATCTCGAAGCGCGCGCTCGCTTCCACGCGGATCTCGAGCGCCTCGAGCTTCTCGGCCGCGTGCAGCGGAACCCTCTCGCTCAGCGCGATGGAAGGCCCCTGCAACACGAGGAAGGTCCCGTCGATCGCGACCGGCGCGAGCGAGAAGCGGCCCTCGGCATCGGTGTGCGCACTCGGCTCGCCCAGCGTCCAGGCGGCATCGGGGCCGAGACGTGGGAGCTGCACCCATTCCGTGACATCCGGCGCGCCGGCGGGCGACCATGCGAACGAGCGCCCGAGCGTCACGCGCACGTCGGTGAGCGGCGTCCCGGCGCGCGAGAGCACGCGTCCGGCCACGGCGCGTGGTCCTACCGACTGCAGTACGAGGCGTGCATCCGAGTCGCCGCCGCGCACGTCCACGCGCCCCGATCCGGCCAGGGTGCGCGAATCCATGGCGAAGAGCGCATAGTTGCGCTCGAGGAGACCCGCGAGCTCGAAGCGTCCCTCGCCATCGGTCTCGGCGTGCAGCGTCGCCTCCCAGGGTCCGGCGCGCCCGGTGAGCAGCGCCTCGACCGTGGTGCCGCCCAGGAAGGAGTGCTCGCCCTCGCGCAGTGCGACCGTGCCGAAGGGCGTCGTGTCGGGCGAGAACACGGTCGCGCCCAGAACGGGGTCGCCGGCGTCGTCGAGCACGCGACCGCGGATCGTGAGCGGGGCTGCGCCGAGCTGTAGCACGAGCGGCGCCTCGGGCGCGCTGGCGAGCAGCGCTGTTTCGAGCGCCAGCTCGGCCGGCAGCGCTCCGGCCTGCACGGCTCGCAGCGTGCCTCGCTCACGCCAGGGCTCCCACTGGAGCGCGAAGCGTCCGAGTCCATCCGTGGCGACCGTCGCGTCGCCGAGGGAGACCTGCACGCCTTCGGCCGTCCGGCCGGAGGCGTCCAGCACGAGGCCGTGGAGTGTGCGCGCCGTGTCGCGCCGGCGGACCAGCACGACCTCGAGGTTCGCACTCGAGTGTTCCGGCAAGGCCACGGCCTCCGGCTCGAAGCCCTCGGCCTGAGCGACGAGCGTGGCCGCAGGCGTCGCAGCGACGTGCGTGAAGCGAAACGCCCCCATCTCGTCCGAGCTCGTCTGGGCGAACGGCAGGAGCAGGTGCACGGACACGTCGCCCACGTCGATCGATTGGACGAAGCTTCCGAGGAGCGTGATCTCGAGCGTGGCCCCGGCCACGCTCCGGCCTTCCTCGTCCAGCACGCGCCCGCCGTAGTCCCGCGCGGGCACGACCACCACTATGGGTGCGTGCAGGAGCGGAGTTCCGTCCACGCGCGGCCGCACGAGCGTCGCGAAGAGGTCGTCCTCGACCGTGAGCCGGCCCGCGCGTTCCGGCCAGGGCAGCGCGAACTCGCCCTGCGCGGTGCTGATCGTGAGCGGGTCCTCGGGCGAGCGCCCGAAGGCGCGCGCGAGTTCGTGCTCGAAGCGGACGCGCAAACCGGGTTGGCCGCTTCCATCGAGCGCGCGCACGAAGCCGCTGAGCGGCGCGTGCGCGCTCTCCAAGGGTTCCGCGCGGGACGGAGTCCTCGCTTCGGCCACGGGTCCGCGCGCCACGC
>JABFRZ010000362.1 GCA_013140785.1 Planctomycetota bacterium
CCTCGGTGAGATCGACCGCCCGGAACGCCCCCGCCGCAACCGTGCGCACAGTGCTCGAGTCGTCCTCGCGTAGCGCCTGTCCGAGCTCGTCCACGAGGCGCGTGGCGCCCAGGATCGAGGCCGCGAGTAGACGCCGGGACGCCTCGGGCGCACGCAGCTCGGCCCGCAGGTGTTCGAGCCCGGCGGAGTGCCCGAAACGCGCTGCGCTGCCAGCGAGGTGCGCGGCGAGGAGCGGGTCCAGGTCGCCGAAGAGCTGATTGCAGCGCGCGGCAGTTGCGGGGCTCTCGGTCTGGACCAGCAGCGGTCCGGCGCTCGGCCACAGGTCACGCTCGACTCCACGCTCGATGAAATCGAGGAGCCGCGCCTCCGCGCGCGGCCGGTCGGCGGTGAACAGAGCCCCCACGATCTGCCGCCGAACCTCGGGGGTCTCGAGCGCCAGGCGCTCCGCCAGCACGTCGAAGTCACCCGGGCGCGCGTGCCGCCTCAGGCCGTCGAGAGCCTTGGAGCGCACGCTCTCCTGCGCGTGCCGGAGTGCCTCCAACAGGAGCTCGTGGGCCTGATCCGAAGCGTTGAAGGTCAGCGCGTCCACCACGTTCTCGAGGAACCCGGAGCGGATCGGGTCCGAGTAATAGGCGTGGAACGCGTTGCTCAACGTTGGAAAGGCGCTTGTGCCCAAGATCCCGAGCTCCTCCTTGGCGCGCTTCAAGGCCTCGGGCCGGGCGCGCTCGATCTTCTCCAGCAGCAGCGTGCCTATATCGGAAAGATCCCGGTCGTAGAAGGCACTCCGCTCGCAGCCCGCCAAGAGTTCGACAATGCGTCGGTCCGTGCGCAGGGCGTCGGACGGAGCCTGGGCCCCGAGTGCGCCAGCATCCTCGCGCCCGCAGCCTGGCGGGACGACGAGCGTCGCGCCCAGAACAAGACCGGCCCCGAGAGTCGCCAGCCGGTCGCGGGCGTTCACCGCGCGCCTGCCTCGCCCGCCGCGCAACCCGCGTCCATGCGGCCCTCGCTGAAGGCCAGGCCGGCGAGCGCCTTGGCGTAGGCGGCCTTGGCCAGGACCTCGGTCGAGAGGGCCTGCGCCAGATCCTCCTGGAACTGCAGCACTTGGAAGGTGGTCGAGAGTCCGACCTGCTGGCGCGTCTCCTCGGCCTCGAGCTGGCGCTGCGCCAGCGTACGGCTCTTGGCGGCCGCCCCGACCGACTCGCGCTGCTTGTCCACCTCGTTCACGGCGGTGCGCACCTCGGCCAGGAGGTCGAGCTCGAAGCGGTCGTACAGCAGCCTCGCGCGGCGCAGCGCGGCGCGCGCCGCGCGCTCGGCGTTGCGCGCACTGCGATTCCAAAGCGGCAGGCTGAAGGTCAGGGCCGCGGACGAGCTCGGGAATTCCCAGCCGATGGCCTTGTCGAAGGCATCCGCGGGATCGGCGTCCAGGCCGGCGCTCGAGGTGCGCAGTTCGACGTCCAGCTGCGGCAAACGCTGCGAGCGCGAGCGTTGCAGCTCGACCTCGGAAGTCTCGATGTCCAGGCGCCGCTGAGCCAGCTCGGGCCGAAATTCGATGGCCGACTGCAGCGCGACGCGCCAGTCGAGTCCGGGCCCCGTCTTCGCCTCGGGCAAGGAGGTCAGAGTCTGGATGGGCCAGTCCCATGCTTCGAGGTACTCCTCGTAGCCGCCCTCGGGGCGCGGGGCGAGCATGCGCCGCAGCGTGTCGCGCGCCTGGCGCAAGCCGTAGTCGGCGCGCAGACGCAGCTCTTCCTGCTGCGCCACGTTCGTCTCGGATTGCAGCACGTCCACCTCGGTGCCGGCCCCGACCTCGAGGCGGCGTTGGTCCTGGGCCAGCTGCTGCTTGCCGAGCTCGACCGCGATCTCGCGCACGGCCAGCTCCTCCTGCGCGCTCACCAGGTCCCAGTAGGCGTTGTAGACCGCGAGCAGCACGCGCGCGCGCGTCTCGCGCTCGACTTCGAGCTGGCGCGCGAGCGCGACCTCGCGCGCGCGCTGATCGACGGTCGCATAGCGCCGCCACGCGCCGCGCAGGAGCGGCTGGGTCAGGGTCGCGGTGAGCACGTCCGTGGTCGCGATGTCGAAGGTCGCGAAGGGCGCATCGGTCTCGGAGTTCTGGTGCGCGTAGGCGAGGTCCACGCTGCCGCCCGTGAGCAGCGGCCAGGAGAGCGCAGAGTCCAGACGCAGGTCGTTGTCCTGGGTTCCTGCCAGCGAGCTGATCGGCTCGTTCTCGCTCTCCGAGGCCGACCCGCTCACGCTCAGGATCGGGTCGAACGCGCCCCAGCTCCCGAGCGCTTCGTAGCGCGCGACATCGGTCGTCAGGCGCTCGATCTCGAGGTCGAAGTTGTTGCGCAACGCGATGCCTAGCGCGTCCTCGAGGCTCAGTTGCAAGACCCGCTCGGAAGCGCGGGCTTGGGTTCCCTGGGGCACGGCCGGAAGTTCGGGGGACTGCTGGGAAAGAGCGAGCAGCCCCGGAACGAGGCACAGGAAGCCGGTGCCCGAGTGGGCACGGGCACGCCGGCAACAGCGCTTCGACATGGGCGCGAGAGCATAAGGGAGGCGCCAAGGGCAAGCCACGGCGGGGGCGCGCCCTACCGAAGGGGAACGTCGAGACCGGGCGTTGTCCGCGCCTGCTCCAGTGCCGCGCCCAGCGCGAGCGCCAGTGCGCGGGCCCCCGGGCCGGCGTGCTCGGGCGGGGGCACGAGGCGCGTGGTGAGGCCGCGTTCATCGGGGCCCAGGTGTCGGAGGGAGAGCTCGAGCCGCGGGCGCGGTAGGTACTCGGCCACGCGCTCGGCCCACTCGACCACCGCCACGCCGTCGCCGGCCAGGAACTCGGCGCCCTGCTCGAAGAGCTCGGGCGCCCCGCCGCGCCAGGCGTCGAAGTGGAACAAGGCGAGACGTCCCGGCAGGGCGCGCATGCGCGTGAAGGTCGGCGAGGTCACGGCCGCGCGCACTTCGAGCCCGCGCGCGAGGCCGCGCACGAGCGTGGTCTTGCCGCTGCCGAGCTCGCCGATCAGGGCCACGAGCGCGCCGGGGACGAGCGCGCGGCCGAGGCGCTCGCCCAGCGCCTCGGTCGTCTCGGGCGAGCTCGAGCGCGCCTCCCAGGCGATTCCGCCCGGCCTGTCAGCGCCCATGGATCCAGCCCCCGCGTCCGTCCCACGGACGAAGCGGCCGTCCGCCGTCCTCGCTCGCGAGCCACAGTCCCGCTCCGCGGCGCACGCTTCCGATGACGGCCAGCGCCGGGAAGCGCCGTTCAGCCGTGCTGCGGAGCGCGCGCCAAGCCGCGGGTGCCAGCGTGGCCAAGAGCTCGTGATCCTCGCCATCGGCGAGGGCGTGCGCGCGCTGCGTGCGGCCGCTCTGACG
>JABFRZ010000644.1 GCA_013140785.1 Planctomycetota bacterium
AGGCGAGGAAGGCGACAGCGAGGCGGCGCAGGCGGCCTCTGTGGCCGCCGAGCACGTCTCGCCGAGCCTGACGAAGCATCCGCCCCGCCCGCGAAGCCGCAGTAGCGGTTTTTAGGGCACGCTCTCACGCCGCGGGCAAGCGCACCTGGAAGCTGGCCCCAGCGGCCGTTCGGGGGAGCAGCGTGACGTCGCCGCCGTGGGCGCGGGCGATGCCGCGCACGATCGCGAGGCCCAGGCCGGTGCCTTCTCCACTGGCCCCGTCGGCGCCGCGATAGAAGCGCCGGAAAACGAGCTCGTGCGCACCGGTCGGGATTCCTTGACCCGTGTCGCTCACTTCCAGCAGGGCATGCCGCTCGACGGCGTTCACACTGACGACGCCCACCCTGACTGCGACGTGCCCGCGCGGCGGTGTGCAGCGGATGGCGTTGTCGAGCAGGTTGAGCAGGGCCTCGGCCAGCAGCGCCTTGCAGCCGCGCAGACGCACGGGCTCGGCGGCCGAGAAGGAAACCAGCACGCCCTTCTCGAAGGCCAGGGGTGAGACCTGCTCGACCAACTCTTGCGCCAGCGCGGTGAGCTCGACTTCTTCGGCCTGGAGCTCGCTCGCGAGCGCGCCGCGATCGAGACGCGCGAGCAACAATAGACGCGCGCAGGTGTGCGCCAGGCGCTCCAGCTCGGTGCGTGTCTCCTCGAGCCGCTCACGCGTCGCCGGCGCGAGCTCGCGCGCATTGGCCAGCACCAAGTCGAGCTCGCCACGGATGCGCGTCAACGGGGTACGCAGCTGATGAGCCGCGTCCGAAGTGAAGGCCTCCATCTGCTGCAGCGAACGCTCCAAGCCCGCGAAGAGCTCGTTGAGCACGGCCGAGAGGCGGTCGAGCTCGTCCCCGCTCCCGCTCCGCGGCAGACGCTCGCGCAGGTTCGAGCACGAGATGGCCGAGGCGTGGCGTGTGATGGCCGAGACGCTGCGCAGGCTGCGCCCGATCACGAACCACAACGCGGCCGCCAGGACGAACAGCGCGAGCAGGCCCGCGATCAGGTTGTTGACGAGATCGGCGCTGAGCGCGCGCGCGTAGGGCTCCAAACACACGGCCACGCGCACGCTCGGTCGCACGGCGCCGGCGTACTCGACTCCGGCGGGCGAGCGCTGGCTGCGCACGAGCACCTGCTCGGGTCCGATCAGCGGGTGCGGCCGGACGAGGAGTGCGGGCTCCTCACCTGCCAGCGCGGCCGTGTCCCCCCCGCCGGTTTCAACCCCATCCATGTCGAGGCGCACCGAAGCCAGGTTCTGGCTGCCCGCGAGCAGGCGCCCATCCGCGGCCACGATCTCGTAGAAGTACTCGTAGGGCGAACACTGATAGGAAGTCTCCAGCTCGAGGAAGCTCTCCAGCTCGACGCGCCCGTCGCTGGCGGTGAGCACCGAGAAGACTTCCTCCGTCTTCGTCCCGAGCGAGTTCTCCAGCGTGCGCCGGCGTTGCTCGCGTGTGCGCAGGTGCACGAGCACGACCAGGGCCGCGGCCACGAGCCCCGCCAGCAGGAGGGTCGGCATCATCACGCGCCAGCGGAAAGAGGCCTGGCTCACGCGCGTGTTTCGGACAAGACGTAGCCCACTCCGCGCACCGTGTGGATCAGCTTCACTTCGCTCGGATCGTCCACCTTGGCCCGCAGGTAGCGGATGTAGACGTCGATGACGTTGCTGAAGGAGCCAAAGTGCTGGCCCCAGACCTGCTCGGCGATCATCGTGCGTGTGACCACGGCGTCCTTGTGACGCACCAGGAACTCGAGCAGCGCGAACTCCTTGGCGGTCAGCGGCAGGCTGCGCCCGCCGCGCTCCACGCTGCGCTTGGCGAGGTCCATGCACAGATCGCCCACCTGCACGAGCGAGGCCGTGATGCCCTTGGGCCGGCGCGCCAGCGCGCGCACCCGCGCCACCAGCTCGTCGAAGCTGAAGGGCTTCACCAGGAAGTCGTCCGCGCCACCGTCGAGCGCGCGCACCCGGTCGCCGACACCGTCGCAGGCCGACAGCACCAGTACCGGCACGCTGCGCCCCCGCCGACGCAGCTCCGCGACCACGGCGTGACCGTCGATTCCCGGCAGCATGAGGTCGAGGATCACCACCTCGGGAGTACCGCTGAGCGCGCGTTCGAGACCCCGTGCACCGTCAGCGGCGATGTCCACCAAGAAGCCGAGCTGCGCGAGACCCCGCTCGACGAAGCTGGACACGCGCGGATCGTCCTCGACCAGGAGCACTCTCATGACGTGGTTGCGGCGCCCTCACGCCGCTCCCCCGGCGGAGCCTACCCCGCCCGGACGGCGCCGGTCGGCGCGCAGCGCGGCGGAAAATCCTGCGGGGTCAGAGCCCGAGCAGCATGCCGCGAGCGGCATTTCTGCTCGGCCTCTCAGCCCGCGCCGTAGTATTCGGCCGCGTCCGCTTTGCGCTGCGCCAGGTAGTCGGCGCTCGCGAGCGGCCGGCCCGTGGCGCGCTCGACCAGCTCGGCGGCCGGATAGAAGCTCCCGTGGCGGTGGATCTTCTCGCGCAGCCACGCGTGCAGCGGCTGGAATTCGCCGCGCGCGAAGAGCGTGTCGAGCTCGCCGAGCTCGCGCCTGGCAGCCGCGTAGAGCTGGGCCGCGATCAGGTTGCCCAGCGTGTAGGTCGGGAAGTAGCCGAAGGCTCCCATCGACCAGTGGATGTCCTGCAGCACGCCCTCGGCCGCGTCACGCGGGCGCAGGCCGAGCGTGCGCGCGTAGGCCTCGTCCCAGGCCGCGGGCAGGTCCGCGACCTCGAGCGCGCCCGAAATGAGCGCGCGCTCGAGCTCGAAGCGCACGCACACGTGCAGATCGTAGGTGCCCTGGTCGGCCTCGACGCGGTTCAGGCTCGGCTCGACCGTGTGCAGGAGCGGCAGCAGGCGCGCGAGGCTCACATGGCGCGCGCCGGGGAAGTGCGCGTGCAGTCGCGGCAGGGCCCAGCTCCAGAAGGCGGGGCTGCGGGCCACCAGGTTCTCCCACAGGCGCGACTGCGACTCGTGCACTCCGAGCGAAACGGCCTCGCCGATCGGCGTGTGCTCCCATTCCTCCGGCAGGTTCTGCTCGTAGAGCCCGTGGCCGGTCTCGTGCAGGATCCCGAACAGGGCCGGGCGAAAATCACAGGCATCCGCGCGCCAGGTGAGGCGCACGTCGTCGCGCGCGATGCCGGTGCAGAAGGGGTGCGCGGCCGGGTCGAGGCGTCCGCGCGCGAAGTCGAAGCCGAAGCGCTCGGCGATCTCGCGCGCGAAGGCGAGCTGGCGCTCGAGCGCGAAGTCGCCGCGCGCCGCGGCGGGATCGGGGCGGCGTCCGGAGGCGGCGGCCGCACGCACGAGCGG
>JABFRZ010000528.1 GCA_013140785.1 Planctomycetota bacterium
GTACTTCGAGTGGGAGCGCAAGGGTGTGCCGCTGCGCCTCGAGATCGGCCCGCGCGACGTCGCCGAGAAGAGCGCGCTCGGCAAGCTGCGCGTCTCCGAGCCCGACGAGCGCGGCAAGCCGAAGAAGGTCAAGGTGCCCTTCGCCGGCCTGGGCCCCGAGGTCGGCAAGCTGCTCGACGGCTTCCAGAAGGAACTCTTCCGGCGCGCCGAGGTGCGCCTGCGCGCCAACACCGTGAGCGTGGACACCTGGAAGGACTTCCTCGAGGCCTTCAAGGGCGACGGCTCGAAGTTCGTGCACGCGCACTGGGACGGCACCGCGGCCACCGAGAAGCTGATCAAGGACGAGACCAAGGTCACGATCCGCTGCCTGCCGCTCCCCGGCGACGGCCCCGCGCCCGAGCCGGGCAAGTGCGTCAAGAGCGGCAAGCCGAGCGCGCGCCGCGTGCTGTTCGCGAAGGCGTACTGAGCGCGCGCTCAGCGCCGCGTGTCCTCCTGGTCGCGCAGCTGGTCGAGCAGGGTCTGGAACTCCTCCTCGTTCAGGATCGTCCGTAGCTCCTCGAGTTCCTCACCGTCCCAGTCGTCAACGAGCTCGAGGCTGCCCCAGCCTTCCTGCTCGAAGATCCTCAGCACGGCTTGGCGGCGTTCGAGATGGGAACTGGCTCGTGTCTTCATGGTTTTCATGATGGGTGCCTCCGCGCGAGTCGGCCTGAGCATCCGCCCGCGCGCCGCGTTCACCCATGAGCCCGAGGGCGGAGTGCCGGCGGGCCAGAGTGCGTAGTGCTACCCTGGCGCGCGCGTGGACGACGCGGCGCCGCAGAGGAAGCCCGAGCTCGGACTGATCGCGCTCACGGCGCTCGTGCTCGGGAACATGGTCGGCTCGGGGATCTTCCTGATGCCGGCGGCACTCGCGCCCTACGGCGCGGTGAGCGTGCTGGGTTGGCTCGTCTCGGCCGCAGGCTCGCTGTGCTTCGGGCTCGTGCTCGCGCGTCTGGCGCGCCGACGGCCGGCGGTGGGCGGGCCGTATGCCTACACGCGCGAGGCCTTCGGCGAGTTCGCGGCCTTCCTGGTGGGCTGGGGCTACTGGATCTCGTGCTGGTGCGCGCAGGCGGCGATCGCGGTGGCGATGGTGGGTTACCTCGGGACGCTCGTGCCGTTCGTCGCGCAGAACCCGATGAGCGTGGCCATTGCCACCATCGCGCTGCTCGCGCTGCTCAACTGCTGGGGTGTGCGCGAGGCGGGCTTCGTGCAGGTCGTCACGACCGTGCTGAAGCTCGTGCCGCTGGTCGCGATCGCGGCCTTCGGGTTCTCACGTTTCGAGCCGGCGCACTTCGAGCCCTTCAACCCGACGGGGCAATCGCTCACCCACGCCGTGCTCGGCTGCCTGGCGCTCACGCTGTGGGCCTTCCAGGGCTTCGAGTCGGCCTCGATCGCCGGCGGCGAGGCGCGGGACGCGCGCCGCAACGTGCCGCGCGCGACCCTGATCGGCATCGCGGTCGCGAGCGTGCTGTACGTGGCGAGCACGCTGGCGGTGATGGGCCTCTTGCCGCCACAGACGCTGGCCGAGTCCCAGGCGCCCTTCGCGGACGCCGCGCAGCTCTTGTGGGGCGAGTGGGCCGGCAAGGCGGTCGCCGCGGGAGCCTTCATCTCGTGTCTCGGCGCGCTGAACGGCTGGACGTTGGTCATGGGGCGCATCCCATTCGCGATCGCGCGCGACGGACTCTTCCCGGCCTTCTTCGGGAGGCTCTCGGCGCGCGGCACGCCGGCACTCGCGCTGCTCGTGTCGAGCGCGCTCGCCTGCGCGCTGGTCGCGGCCAACTACTCGGGCTCGCTCGTGAGCGTGTTCCAGAGCATGACGGTGCTGGCCACGCTCTCGGCCCTGGTGCCGTACGTCTTCTGCGCCGTGGCCGAGATGCTGCTCGCGGCACGCGCACGCGGCGGCCGCGACGAGAATCTGCGCGCCAGCCTCGTCATCGGCCTGCTGGCCTTCGGCTACGGCCTGCTCACGATCGCGGGCGCCGGCGAGCACGAGGTCGCGCGCGGCTTCTTGCTCTTGCTCGCGGGCATGCCGTTCTACGTGCTCGCGCGCGCGCGCCGCACGGACGACGAGTCCTGAGCTCCGGTAGAGGTGCGGCGCGCTCGGAAAGCGCTTCTCGCTCTGCGCGGCGCTCGGCGAATCCGAGGTAAGAGGAGCGCGATAACGACGGTGTCATTCTGAGGACCCCGGGCGCGCTACCGATGAGGTCCGCGCGCGGGCCGCCGGCCTCCAGAGTGCCGCCGAGGGACCGGAAAAGAAGGGCGCCCCGCGCACGCGGCATGAGCACTCCCTCAGAGACCCACCGGAGCGGTCGCGCATGAGCTGGACGCTCCTGGTCGCACTGGTGCTGGCGCTGTTCTTTGCCGTGCTGGTGACGCTCTTCCGGCGCGTCGAGCTGCGGCGCTTGGAGCAGCAGATCGGCGAGCTGCACGCCGCGCGCGAGAAGGGCACGCGCAAGGCGCGCCTCGCCTACCCACACGTCGATCTCTCGCAATGCTTGGGCTGCGGCGCCTGCGTGCGCGCCTGTCCCGAGGAAGGCGTGCTCGCGCTCATCCACGGCCAGGCCCTGGTGGTACACGGCGCACGCTGCGTCGGACACGGCCTGTGCGCGAGCGCGTGCCCGACCGGCGCGATCGCGCTCACCTTCGGCGAGCTCGAGACGCGCCGCGACCTGCCCGCCCTCGATGAACGCCTGGAAGTCGCCAGCACGCCGGGCCTGTTCCTGGGTGGCGAGGTCACGGGCTACGCGCTCATCCGCACGGCCATCGCGCACGGCACGGCCATCGCCGACGAGGTCGCGCGCCGCGCCGCGGAGGGCGCCAAGGCCGCGCCGCCCGTCTTCGACCTGTGCATCGTCGGGGCCGGACCGGCGGGCTTCGCGTGCGCGCTCGAGGCCAAGGCGCGCGGGCTCGCCTTCGTGGTGCTGGAGCAAGACACGCTGGGCGGCACGGTCGCGCGCTACCCGCGCGAGAAGCTGGTCATGACCCAACCCGTCGAGCTGCCGCTCTTCGGGCGCCTCGATCAGAGCTCCTACCTCAAGGAGGAGCTGATGGAGATCTGGGAGCGCGTGGCCAGGGAGCAGGCGCTCCCGATCCACGAGGGCGTGCGCTTCACGGGCCTCGCGCGCGGCGCCGACGGCGACTTCGTGGTCGAGAGCGACAAGGGCCGCGTGCGCGCGCGACACGTGGCCCTGATGATCGGACGGCGCGGCACGCCGGCACTCGCGCTGCTCGTGTCGAGCGCGCTCGCCTGCGCGCTGGTCGCGGCCAACTACTCGGGCTCGCTCGTGAGCGTGTTCCAGAGCATGACGG
>JABFRZ010000380.1 GCA_013140785.1 Planctomycetota bacterium
AGCGGTAACGAGTTACGAATCGTTCCATGGCGCCGTCCTCGGGCAGAGGTTGTGTGACAACTGCCGTACTACCCGGGGACGGACGCCGATCAAAGACTTGGGTTGCGGGCGTCAGCCAGCGCTAGGAACGTGCCGAAGTACGTGGAGTGGTTACGGAAAGCGGGCGAGTTGGTCGGCGAGCTGCCGGACCACGAAAAGAAGCTCTCCGAGCTGCGGGCTAGGTCGGTGACGTGGACGGATGAGGAGCAGAAGCAGGAGCGCGCGAAGCATCCGAAGCTGGCGGAGCTGGAGGGCGTGCAGAGGCAGGTCGAGTATCTGCACAAGCTGCGCTCCGCGTTGGAATCGAGCGAACCGCTCGAGGATCCCGCTCCAGAAGAGGTCGGAGTCGATTTGGCGTCGCTGCCCACGAACGCGAACGACGTCAACGGCCTCGCGCGGGACTTGATCGATCCCGATCGCACGAACTGGGGCGGTGAGGCGAAGGGGCTCGTGCTCGCCCGTCGCGCGGTCGAGCTTGCGGCGGAGCTCGCGCCCTCCGAACGCGCGGGCATTCGCGACAGTCTGGCCTGGGCGCTGTTCGCCCACGGGCGTTTCGACGAGGCGGTTCTCGAAGAACAGCAGGCCCTGGAGGAAGCGGCGGCGGACAAGAAGGAAGAGTTCCAGGGCTACGTGGGTCGGCTGAAGAAGAAGATCGAGGAAGAGATCGATCCCGAGCAGGACGAAGAGCGCGCGAAGCACCTGGCCGAGCTCGAGCAGCGCACCGCCCAGCTCGAGGCCGAGATCTCGCAGCGTCCGGAGTGGCTGTTCGCGGACAGCCAGGACAAGTGGTGGCACAACCAGCTCGAGAAGCTGGTGAGCGGTGTGAAGGCCTTCTCGAACCCTGAGTCGGGGCTCGCCTCCAGCGGCACGTCGGCCGAGCACGGCTGGGGCATCCAGCGGCGCGCCGAGTTCGCGGGGATGATCGCCGAGCGCAGCGTGAGCGGCGCGGAAGCGTCGGCGAAGTGGGCCGAGGCAGCGGCGACGATCGCGGACGTCGCCGCATGCCCGCAGTACGGCGGCCTTCGCATTACCCCGCAGCTCGGTCTGCTTCCGATCGGCCGGGATCCGGAGTCGGGTCTGTGGGAGTTCGCACACTTGCAAACCGGCGCGCCCGCGGAACGTGGCGCGGATGGGAAGCTGATCCTGGAGGAATCGACGGGGCTCGTCTTCGTGTTGCTTCCCGGCGGGACCTTCACGATGGGCGCACAGAAGAACGATTCCGCTGGACCGAACTACGACCCAGAAGCCGAAGCGAACGAAGGCCCGCCGCGCGAGGTGCGTCTCGCGCCGTCCTTCCTGTCCAAGTACGAGATGACGCAGGGTCAGTGGCTGTGGTTCACGGGCACGAATCCGAGCAAGGACAACCCACAGACGTATCCCCGCTCTTGGAACGCGGGCGGCAAACCGGGTGACCTCCTGCACCCGGTGGAGCAGGTGAGCTGGACCGACTGCACGGCGGTGCTGGAGCGTCTCGGGCTCGAACTTCCTCGCGAAGCACAGTGGGAGTACGGCGCCCGGGCGGGCACGACGACGGTGTGGTGGTGCGGGGACGAGAAGGCGTCGATCGCGAGCGCGGGGAACGTGGCGGACCGCTACGCGAAGGACAACGGAGGGAGTGGCTGGGGTGCGTGGGAAGATTGGGACGACGGCAACACCTCCAATGCACGCGTCGGGAGCTACCTGCCGAACGCCTTCGGCCTGCACGACGTGATCGGGAACGTGTGGGAGTGGTGCCAGGACGGGGATGGGACCGGCTCCCCGTACCGCGTCCTCCGCGGCGGCGGCTTCAACCTCCTGGCCGTCTCCGCGCGCTCGGCGTTTCGCATCGACTTCTCGCCCTCGTTCGCCGCCCGTCTCCCTCGGCCTCCGCCCCGCCAGGGCATTACTGGCTCCTTGACCACTTCGCCACGGTTCGTTTCGGGGTCTGGCTAGGAGCCCGGCCGAGGCGCCTTCGGAGCGGCTCTCTGAAGCGAGCCGTGGAGAAAAGGCGCCGGGGACTTGTAGATACCAGGACAATTCGCGCGCCGACTGTCGTGACGACTGGCCGAGTCCGGTGGATGGCATGAGTCGAGCCGCCGGAAAGTACGCTCCGAAGCGGCGGGCTTGTCGGGGCCCCGCTCTCTGGGCGGGAGCGCCGGCGAGCGGTCCAGCGGCGCCGGGCTCGCGAGGTTGGTCGGGTAGCCGCAGGGGATTGCTCCCCCGCGGCTCCCACAGAACCGGACTTGTGGATCGCACATCCGGCTCTTCAGGACGAGCGGCCCTTGCGGGCGTACCAGTCCTGATGGCCGCGGTACCCGAGCTCTTGCAAGGACAGGAGCTGCTCGCCGAACCACGCGTTGGAGTAGGCGAGCCGCATGCCCTTGGTGTTGCTCTGCCACCGCGGACCACGGCGACAATCGGCGGTGCACGCTGCGCTGGCCCGCCAGACACCGCGGGCCCGCAGAGCTCGGAAGAGATGGCGCGGGCGCTTCTTGTGGCGCACGAGCATCGCCCGCTGGCGGCGACGGATGTGCGCGTCGGCGTGCGCGAGCGGCTTCACGACCTCATTGGTGCATAGGCCGAAGTAGCTCGACCGGACTGTTCATGGTGACGGACTCCTCGTGACGGACTCCTCGTGGCAGGGCGCAAGCGCATTCCCCCTTCGCTCGCGACAACATCGAGACGCGCCGAGTCGCTCGATCGTTCGCGAGTTCTTCGGAGAATATCTGCCGAGCGCGCCGAGTCGCGGGCGCTACTCGATCAAGCCCGCGCGTCCGAGCGGCCACAAGCACAGGTCCACGCGCCCGCGCACGTGTTCCTCGGGAACCTGGCCGAACTCGCGGCTGTCGGAGGAGCGCGGGCGGTTGTCGCCCAGCACGAAGTAGTGCCCGACCTCGACCACGATCGAGAGCGTCGAGGACGGATCGACGGCCGCCACATAGGGTTCCTCGAGGCGCTCGTCGTTCACCCACACTTGACCGCGCGCCAGGGTCACGCGGTCGCCGGGCAGGCCGATGACGCGCTTGATGTAATCGATCTCGGGATCGAGCGGGTAGCGCAGCACGATCACGTCGCCGCGCTCGATCGGCCCGAGCAGGTAGCTCCAGGGTTCCACCAGGATGCGGTCGCCGTCCTGGATGCCGGGTGTCATCGAGCTGCCGCGCACGACCGACAGGTTGAAGAACAGGCCGTAGGCGACCAGCAAGAGCCCGCCGAAGCGCAGCACCGAAGCGAACCCGGCGAGGTGCGCGCGCAGGGGCCCGGGCATGGCTGCCGGAACCGGGGACGTGACCTCTTCGAGGAGCTCGGCGGGCAGGTCCGAAAG
>JABFRZ010000292.1 GCA_013140785.1 Planctomycetota bacterium
CACCTTCTCGTCCAACCGCGCCGACCGCATCCTGGCCGCGTGCCGCTACCACGAGATCCCGGCGCACCTGATCCTGAACAAGCTCGACCTCGACAAGGACGACCAGGCGCGTGAGATCGCGCGCACCTACGAGCAGGCCGGGGTCGAGGTCCTGCCCGTGTG
Source organism: Planctomycetota bacterium (assembly GCA_013140785.1). GTDB lineage: Bacteria > Planctomycetota > UBA1135 > UBA1135 > JABFRZ01. The sequence goes on from JABFRZ010000292.1 coordinate 163, forward strand.
CGCGACCGAGGCGCGCGGTCTCGAGCCACTGGCCGCGCGCATGCGCGCCAAGACCTCGGCCTTCTACGGCGGTTCCGGCGCGGGCAAATCGACGCTGCTCAACGCGCTCCAGCCCGGCCTCACGCTCAAGACCGGCAAGATCAGCAAGTACTGGGACCAGGGCAAGCACACCACCTCGCACTCGCAGATGCACCGCCTCGCGGCGCACGACGCCTGGGTGATCGACACGCCCGGCATCCGCGTCTTCCGCCTGGTCGGCATCAACCAAGCCGAGCTGCGCGACTGCTTCCCCGAGTTCGCGCCCTTCGCCACGCGCTGCCAGTTCGCCCCGACCTGCTCCCACGACCACGAGCCCGGCTGCGCCGTCTTCGACGCGGTGGAACAGGGCAAGCTCGCGCCCACGCGCTTCGCGAGCTACCTCGAGATCCTCGACGAACTCGTGCCGCCGCCGGAGGACGACACGCCGGTGCCGCCGCCGGAGGGGTAGGCCGAGCACTTGCTCCGCCAGTCAGCCTCAGTCGCCGAGACCGCCGCGCACGAGCGCGAGCTTGTAGATCCAGGTCAGCAACAAGAGCGTCCCCAGCATCGTCGCCAAGCGCCTCCAGGGGAGGACGTGCAGCTCGACGTACAGATCCTGGCGTCGTAGGTGCAGGAACGCCGCCCAGCCCGCCCCCGTCAAGCTGGTCAGCAGCAAGGCGAGGCCGAAAGGCTGCGCGCGCAGTGACTCGAGCGGACTCCCGTGCGCCGCGAGCGCCACAGCGGTCGTCACGCCGCAGCCGGGGCACGGCACGTTCCAGTGCGTCATCGGCCAGCAGGGTCGGAACCCGAGCTGCTCGTGCGTGCCCCAGCCGCGCGGATCGGGCTCGAGGAAGAGTCCGAGCGCGAGCAGCGCCAGCGGCGCAGCGAGCGCGAGGAGGAGCACGATTCCATGCTCACGGGACCGCAATGGCCGCAATCGAGACTCGTCGCTCAAGCGAACGGACATGGTAGCTCGCGCGCGAATGAGCGTGTCGCTCGCCGCAGGAGCCCCCGCGCGCGATCAGGAACCCGCGAGCGTGCGCACCCAGGCGCGGATCGTGGCCTTGACGCCGGCCCAGTCCTCGCTCGACTCGAGGATGGGCTCGTTGTCGCGCTCCGCATCGTCGAAGTAGGTCAGGGCGGTGAGCACGTGCGCGAGATCGCGAACGGCGAAGCGCCTCTGGTAGGCGGCGATCAGCGAGCGGAGATCGAATCCGGCCCGCCCGAGCGCCACCAGATCGAAGAAGTCCTTGCGCGCGCCCCTCTGGGCCACTGCGGAGAGTTTCATCGCGCCGATGTCGAGCGGGCGCGCGAGCTGGAACCCGAGCCCCCCGTCCAGGGGCGCTTCGAGCAAGGGGTAGCGAAACTCGATGAAGCTCACGCGCGTGCCGGCGACCCTTCCGTGCAGCGTCGAGCGGGCCGTGCTCTCGGCCACGAAGGGCACGCCACGCGAAGAAAAGAGCCGCGCCAGCGCGAGCGGGTCGAACTCGGACTCGCGAAACCAGTCGAAGTCCACGCTGCGCCGATGTCCGAGCTGCAAGGCCAAGGCCGTGCCGCCTGCGAGATGGAAGCCCTCCGCTGCGGCGGCGAACGAGTGCGCGTCAAGAGCCCGGCGCGCTTGGTCGTCAAGCACCTCGAGATGAAGGCTCATGCGCAGCGGTCGTCCCACACCTGCCGCTCGGGCAGGGCCAGCCAGGCCTCGACCTCGTCCTCGGGCAAGTCGAGCAGGAGCTGCCAGAAGCGGATCTGCCGGCGTGACAAGCGGCGCCCGCGGGTCGCGACGATCCAGGCACGGATCGCCTCGTCGCCCGCGGTCGTGCGCAGCCAGCGCAGCGCGTCCCAGTCGCCGTGGGCGAGCACGCGCCCGAGCACGGATTGGCGGTGGGCTTCCCAGGTCACGGCGCTCGCGTCCGTGTCCCAGAGGAGACGCGTCACGCTCTCGGGAAGCTCGACGGGCGCCATGGGGAGCATTCTCCCACGGCTCTCGGCGGGGCTCAACGCCGGATCTCGGGCCCGTGCCCGCAGAACCTTCAGGCGCTCTCGTTGAAGTCGTAGATGTACGACAGGCGCGTCTTGTTCAGGATCGCGTAGCTGAGACCCTTCAAGAGCTCGAGGTCGCGGTCGCCCTCCGTCTTCATGCCGCGCACCTCGGGATTCCGCATCACGAAGAAGCGGCGTGTGGAGCGGTCGTCCACCTCGTAGCTGCGCGGGCGCACATGGCCGGCGATCTCGACGTTCAGGTTGCCGGTGTAGAAGGCGCGCACGCGCTGGTACTGGACGCCGTCGCCGGCGAGCTTGGCCGCGTGCGGATCGCCGGCGGTCTCGATCAGCTCGTGCGCCAGCAGCACCTCGTCCAGGTTGACGTGCAGCAGCGGCGTGTGAATGCGGTCGCGGCTGTTCAGGTCGATCAGGGTCGCGTCCTTGATCTTGATGAAGAACTTGCGGCACTCGTCCAGCAGCTGCGAGAGCCGCGTGTACTTGTTCTCCACCTGCCCCTTGATGAGGAAGGCATCGGTCAGGAGCAGGTCGGAGACGATGGTCAGCATCGGATGGGAGGACGGGGGTGCTGGCGAGTTCACGACCTGGTGAAGCGGCGCAGCGCCCCGACCAGGTGCAGGGAGCCCGTCACGAGCACCCAACCACTGGTCCCGGCGACGCGCACAGCCTCGTCCAGGGCCGCCGCCGGATCGGGCACCGCGCGCGCATCGAGGCCGAGCTCGCGCGCCATGGCCGCCAGCTCCGCCGCGTCGCGATAGGGACCTGTCCCGACGGACGAACAGAGCACCCTATCGGCGCACCCCACCAGGGCCTTGAGCAGGCCCTCGGCGTTTTTTTCCAGTCCCATCCCGAGCACGACCACCGGCGGAGCGGCCAGCTCCGGGTCGCTTGCGAGGTCGCGCAGCACGAGCTCCAGGCTCTCGGGCACGTGCGCTCCGTCGAGCACGACGCGTGTGCCGCCCACCGCTCTGCGCTCGCCCCGGCCGGGCAACGCCGCGCGCGAACCAGCCTCGCGGGCGAGCCGAAAACCGCCCGGGCGCGCGGCCAACTCGGGGGCGGCGCGCGCGAGCTCCGCCAGCATCACCCGCGCGAAGCGCGAGTTGCGGAGCTCGATGGGATCCTCGGGCGCGTGCTCGACGCGCACGCAGCGCGCGCCCGA
>JABFRZ010000613.1 GCA_013140785.1 Planctomycetota bacterium
GACACGTGGACTGCGGTGTTCGAGAAGCAGGGGCGCGGCTCAGCTACCTCGGGGGCGACCGATAGGTGCGTGTGAACTCGCGCCCCTGCTTCTCGAACACCGCAGTCCACGTGTCGGTGCTGCTGGCGTTGGCCTTCACGAAGGCGATGGCGTCGTTGACGCTGGTCACCTTGTGGCCGTTGATGCTCTTCAAGATTTCGCCCTCGCTCAGCCCCGCCTTGGCCGGGATCGAGTCGGGCGTGACCTTGTTGATCTTGAGGCCCTCGGTCGCCCCCGTGCGCGGGTTCTTGTAGGGCGAGTAGCTGATGTCGCGCGAAAGAATGCGCGAGTAGTCCCGGTCGAGCTCCGCGAGGGTCCCGGTGCCGATCTGCCACTCGTTCTTGCGCAACTGGGTCAGCTGGTCGGGGCGCCAGGGTTCGAAATCGGCCGCAGCTTCCCCGATCCGCTTCGTGGGTCTTGGCAGGGTGGGGCCCTGCGGGCCGACCATGACGATGCCGAGATCCGAACGCATCGCCGACAAGGTCGGGACCGTCTCCTTCTCGCGCGCCGCATCGTCGAAAGCGAAGACCACGCCGTCGGCCGTGATGGCCTCGACACGCACGTCCTGGTAGGGCTCAAAGAGGCGCTCCTCCGGACGCAGGAGGGGGTCCTCCTTGTCCGTGTGCACCGCCAGCTTCGGGTCGATGAACTTGACGTAGGCCAGGCTCTTCTCTGGATGGCTCGTGTCCACCTTGATCGCGAGCACTTTCAGAAGGGAGGAGACGGCGACTTTGGGCGCGATGGTAGGGCCCTGGGGCCCAGCAGATTGCGTCGGAGCCGGGGGCGGCTTGCCGGTCCAGTCGAGGTCGTGGAAGACGCGCTGGATCGAGCTGTAGTCGACCACATCGGCCTTCTCTACCGGCGGCTTCTTGACCGCGTCGAGCACGGACGCGAGCTCCTCGTCGGAGACCTCCTCGGACAGCTGCTGCTTGTTCCTCAGGAAGTCGAAGACAAAGAAGACGAGGCAGCCCCCCACGGCCAGGGAGCCGAGCCAGACGATGCCCTTCCAGCGCTGGATGTTCATTGAGCGGCGCAGCTTCATCGTAGCCTCTGTCCGGGCGTCCGACTCCTACACGCGAGCGGCGAAATTCACTCCATGCGCCCGCGGCGTCGGTTGCGGCGGGCTTCCGACGCGCGTCCGCCCGGCCTATTCCCCGCCGCCCGCCAGGCGCAGCCGCCCGCCTGGGGAGCTGCTCTGCGGGTTGCCTTTGCCCTTGCTGAAGCCGCGCAAGGCGAGCAGGAGCTCCTCTGGCCGGTCGCTGGCCGCTAAGGCCGTCTCGAGTTCGATCACGTCCTGCTGCACCAGCAGCCTCAGGGAGTGGTTGAAGGAGATCAGGCCTTCCTCGTGGCCGGCCTCGACCACGCGCGAGAGCTCGGAGACCTGGCCCTCGTACAGGAGGTCGCGTACGCGCGGAGTCGAGAGCAGGAGCTCGCAGGCGGGCACCATGCCGCGCCCGGACTTGCGCGGCAGGAGGCGCATCGACATGACCGCGACGACGTTCTCGGCCAGGCGCTGGCGGATCTGCTGGTGCCGCGGTTGGGGGAAGAAGGACAGGATGCGATCCACCGTCTGGGGTGCGTTGACGGTGTGCAGGGTGCTGAAAACGAGGTGTCCGGTCTCGGTCGCGTCCAGCGCGGCCGCGACGGTCTCGCCGTCCCGCATCTCGCCGATCAGGATCACGTCCGGACTCTGGCGCAGGGCGTGGCGCAGACCTTCGGCGAAGTCGGTCGTGTCGGTCCCGACCTCGCGCTGGCTGATCACGCAACGATCTTCGGTGAACAGGAGCTCGACCGGATCCTCGAGGGTGATGATGTGGCGCTCGGCGTGCATGTTCACGTGCTGGATCAGCCCGGCCAGCGCGGTGGACTTGCCCGAACCGGCGATGCCCGTCACCAACACGATGCCGCGCTTCTTGAGCGCGATGCGCTCGAGCTGCTGCGTGGGCAGGCCGAGCGAGGAGAGGACCGGCGCCTCTTGCGAGATCTTGCGCAACACCACGGCCGGCTCGCCCATCTGCTTGTAGGCATTGAGGCGGAAGCGCCCGAGTCCGTCGAGCTGCAGCGCGGTGTCCACCGAGCCGCGCGCCTTCCAAATGTTCATTTTTTCTTCGCCACACACGCCCGTGAGCACCTCGAGCAGCGCCCCCGGCGGGGGCACGCGCCCAGGCAAGAAGTGAATGCGCCCGTCGATCCGGCACGAGGGCCGGCCGCCCGCGCGCAGGATCAGGTCGCTCGCGTTCATGCGCACCATCTCCGCCAGCCAGGCCTCGAGCTTGTGGCGCGGTGAGATCGAGGTCTGGAGTAGCGCCGGAGCCCCGTCGTTCTCCGAGTTCCTCAGCGCCTCCTGCGCGCGCGGGCCAGCCGGCAGGGGCTCGGAAACTAGGTCCTTCGAATCGCGGGATTGGTTCGGGTTCTGCACGCGCTCGCTCCGCTGACTGGGGAATGCCCGGGCTCGAGGGGAAGACCTGACTCGAGACTGGGGCGACCGAAGGCCATCGGTGCGGAGACAGCCCAGGCTTGAGGGCCTGGGTGGAAAGAGCCTCAGGGCGCGCGAATCCCTGCGGACCGGACCAGCGAAAGGGCTTCGGAAAGGAGTTCTTTCACGCCCGCGCCCAGCACAGTCGAGATCGGACGAACAGGGCGGCCGCTCGCGCGCTCGAGCTCACTCGCCCGCGCCAGCGAAGTCTCGTCCTCGCACTTGGTGGCCACCACGATCCGCGGGCGCGCGGCCAGCTCGGGCGAGTAGCCCTCGAGCTCGTGCTCGATCACGCGCAGGGCCTCGAGCGGCGCCAGCAGGGCTCCCTCGGACACGTCCACGAGGTGCAGGAGGATCGCGCAGCGTTCGACGTGCTTCAGGAAGCGGTGTCCGAGTCCCGCGCCCTCGGATGCCCCTTCGATCAGGCCCGGCAGGTCGGCCACCACCAGCGTCTCGTTCTCCCCCACCGCGGCGATGCCGACCTGGGGCGAGAGCGTGGTGAAGGGATAGTCCGCGATCTTGGGCGTGGCCTGGCTGACCTTGGCAAGGAAGGTGGACTTGCCCGCGTTGGGCAGGCCGACCAGGCCCACTTCGGCGATCAGCTTCAGCTCGAGCCGAACGCGCCGCAACTCGCCGCTGGCCCCCGGCTCGAAGCGCCGCGGGGCCTGCTGCACCGCGCTCGCGAAGCTCTTGTTGCCGCGCCCGCCGCGTCCGCCCGCAGCCACCACGCACGACTCGCCGTCGCGCACGAGGTCGCGCAGGAGCTGCCCACGTTGGGCGTCGAAGATCTGGGTTCCGATGGGCACGCTCACCAGAAGAT
>JABFRZ010000306.1 GCA_013140785.1 Planctomycetota bacterium
GTGGATCCGACCTCGATCTGGTCCCAGGCGGCGATTTGCTGCTGCGCGCGCACCGAGAAGATCCACAGCCCTTCTTCGCGTCCGACCAGCGTGACGCGCACGGGCGAGCCCGGCGGCGGCACGGCCTCGAACTCGGCCAGCGGCACGGCACCCTGCACGCGCGGCGAGAGCTCGAGCACGACCTCCTCGCCCGACTTGCCGGCTACGACCGCGTCGTAGAGCGGCGGCTCCCCTGCGCCGGGCAAGCGCGCGGGACCGGACGAGGGCGGCGAATCGCGGAGCGCGAGCTCGAGCTCCGCGCGCAGGCTGCGCAAGCTGTTGTCGCTCTTCGGGTTCATGGCAGGGGACCGGGAAACGGCTGAAATGGCGCGTCATCCTACGCCAGCGTGGGCGGAGCGCCAGCGGGTGCTCACTCGCCTGCGGAATCTGATCCGCTCCCACATCCGCGGAGCCGCGCCCGTAGACGGCCCCCGCGGGCGGGGTCGAACGGGCCAGTACACTCGAACGGCGACGACTGCCTGAGCCGCCGCTCTCCACTCCATGCTCCCGCGCCCCGTCTCCCTGGAACCCCAGTTCGCCATTCCGGGCTCTCTGCGCCGACCCGCGTGGGTCGCTTGCTTGTGCGCAGCGCTGGCCGCGTGTGGACCGCGGGGCGACCCAGACCTGCGCGCCGAGCGCCCCAAGCACGCCATCTTGATCTCGATCGACACCCTGCGCCCGGACCACCTCTCGTGCTACGGCCACCCGCGCGAGACCAGCCCGAACCTCGACCGGCTTGCGCGCCGCGGGGTGCGCTTCACGGACGTGACCGCCGCCGCGCCCTGGACTCTGCCGTCCCATGCCAGCTTGCTGACCGGCCTGTATCCGAGCCGCCACGGGGTCAAGAGCCACCAGACGCGCCTGCCACAGTCGGTCGTCACCGTGGCCGAGGAGTTCCAAGCCGCGGGCTTCGAGACCCTCGCGGTCGTCAACACCCACAACGTAGGCGCGCCCCAGTACCAGCTCGGCCAGGGCTTCGAGCACTTCCGCTACATCAGCGAGGTCTCCGAGGACCGGCAGATGAAGCTGCGCGTCGTGAACATGGGCGAGGTCGTGGTGGCCGAGGCCGAGGCGCTCCTCACACGGCGCGATGCCGCCAAGCCGTTCTTCCTGTTCCTGCACTTCTACGACGCGCACACCGACTGGACGCCAAGCGCGGACTTCAGGCGCGAGTTGGTACGGCCCTACAGCGGCGCACTGGTCGGCGACACGCAGGAGCTCAACCGCATCCGCAACCTCGGCCAGCGTCTCGGGCCCGACGACCTGCGCTTCTTGGGCGAGCTGTACGACGCCGAGATCCGCACACTCGATCAGGTGTTGGGCGGCTTCCTGGACCGACTCGAGGCGCAGGGCTTGCTGGCCGACGCGCTCGTGCTCGTGACCTCGGATCACGGCGAGGAGTTTCAGGAGCACGGCGGCCTCTTGCACGGCCGCACGCAGTACCAGGAGCTCCTACGCGTGCCGCTGATCCTGGCCGGGCCCGGGATCCCCTCCGGAGCAGTGGTGGACGTGCCCGCGCACGGCGTGGACGTGACGCCGACGCTCCTGGCCGTGCTGGGGATCAGCACGCAAACGCCGCACGATGGGCTCGACCTGTCGCCGACCTGGCGGGGCGGAACGCTGCGCGAGCGCGCGCTCTTCGGCGAGGCCGATCAGGACAACCGCTACGCGGAACGCGAGCGGGACATGAAGCAGATGGTGCGACGCGGGGGCCACAAGCTGATCGTGGACCGCGCGGCGCAGCGCCTCGAGCTCTACGACCTGGCCCGCGATCCGGGCGAGAGCCAGAACCTGGTCGCAGAGGAGGCCGAACGGGTGCGCACGCTGGGCACGGAGCTGAAGGAGTTCCTGGGACGCGCCGTGATGTCCGAGCGGATTCCGCTGCCGAGCGCCGAGGAGCGCCGCCAGTTGGAGGCGATGGGCTACGGAGGTGACGCGCGTGACAAGTAGACGCGCGCGCGCGCTCTTCGCGGCGACGCTCGCCTGCCTGCCGATCGGGTGCGGCGCAGAGGCGCCGGAGCGCGCGCGCAACGTGATCCTGATCTCGCTCGACACGTTGCGTCCCGATTACCTCTCGTGCTACGGCCACGCACGCGCGACCTCGCCGGCCATCGACGCGCTGGCCGCGCGCGGGGTGCGCTTCATGGATGCGAGCTCATCGGCGCCCTGGACGCTGCCGGCGCACACCACGATGTTCACGGGGCTCTACCCCAGCCAGCACGGCGTCAAGGACTACGCGCATCGCCTGGCGGCCGAAGCCACGACCCTGGCGGAGGTCCTGGGCGCGAACGACTTTCAGACCTTCGCCGTGATCAATACCTGGAACATCGCGAACCCGAGCTTCGAGATCTTCCAGGGCTTCGCGCCGGCCGACGTTCACTACGTCAAGGAGACGCGGCCGACCCCCGGCGGGGGACAAGTGCTCGAGAACACCGGCAGGGAGGTGGCCGAGACGGCGAGCGAGCTCGTGCGCGCGCGCGCCACGGGCCGGCCCTTCTTCCTGTTCGCGCACTTCTACGACGCCCACACCGACTTCACGCCCGCGCCCGACTACCGCCGGCGCTTCGTCGCGCCCTATTCGGGCGCCCTCGACGGCACGACTGGCCAGCTCTATGGTCTTCGCGCCGCCGGCGAGCGCCTCGGGCCGGCCGACCTGCGCTTCCTGCACGAGATGTACGAGGCCGAGATCCGCCAGCTCGACGACGTCCTGGCGGGGTTCTTCGCCTTCCTCGAGGAGCAGGGCCTGACGGACGAGACGCTCATCGTGCTCACCTCGGACCACGGCGAGGAATTCCAGGAGCACGGCGGCCTCTTGCATGGCCGCACGCAGTATCAGGAGCTCCTGCGCGTGCCCTTGATCCTGGCCGGGCCCGGCCTGCCGCGCGGCGCGGTGGTCGCTCAGCCAGTCGGACTGATCGATCTCATGCCCACGATCCTCGCGCACCTCGGACTACCGCAGCCCGCGGCCTTGGACGGGCTCGACCTCGCGGCCACGTGGAAGGGGAGTGCGTTGCCCGAGCGCGCGCTCTTCGGCGAGGCCGACCACAACAACGTCGTGGACGGGAAGCAAGTGAGCGACATCAAGCGCATGGTGCGCTTTCGCAGCGAGACGCTGCACTTCGACCGCCACACCGCGCGCGCGCAGCTCTTCGACTTGACGCAGGATCCGGGTGAGCAACGCGATCTCGCCGCCAGCGCGCCCGAACGCGTGCGCGCTCTGCAGGAACGACTCGCACGCTTCGCGCTGGGCGCCCGCGCGGGCGAGAAGAGCAATGCCAAGGCCAGCGCGAAGCG
>JABFRZ010000610.1 GCA_013140785.1 Planctomycetota bacterium
GGTGCAGGACGAGCACGGCAACGCACTCCTGGGTGTGTACGTGTCGGCCCAGGGCGAACGCTTGACCGATCCCGGCGCACGGCCGGCCGGACACGTACACGTGCGCACGCCGGCCGACGGACGCTTCGAGCTCGTGGGACTGCCCGCGGGCGAGTACACGCTCCGCGCCTACCCGCTGGAGACGCCGAGCCCCGACCCGGGCGAACCCTGGCTGCCGGCCACGCTCGAGCACGTCGCTACGGGTGCGCAGCCGATCCAGATCGAGCTCGCGCGCGGCGCTTCGATCCGCGGGCGGGTCCTCGACGCGCAGGGCGCAGCGCTCTTCGGCTACGTCGTGGCGACCGTGGCGCGCGGCGGCGACCCGGTGGAGTACGCGCAAACCGACGCCGAGGGCCGCTTCGCGCTCACCGTGCCGCGCGGCTCGAGCTGGACGCTCGAGGTGCGCGGCGCGCCGGAAGGCGAGGGCTTCCGCACGGTCTTCGCACAGCGCGAGGGCGTGCTGGCGGGCACGCGCGACCTCGAACTCAGGCTCGCGCGTTGACTCGCTCAGCGGCGAACTTCAGCGGCGAATACAGTACAGCCGCTCGGCGCCACGCAAGAGCAGTGCGTCTCCGACCACCGCCGGCGTGGACCAGAAAAGGTCGTCGAGCTGGCCGCGCCCGACGAGCTGGAACTCCGGCCCGGTCTGCACGAAGGCGGCGTGGCCCTCTTCGTCGAGCAGGAGCAGCTTGTCGCCCACGGCGATCGGCGAGGCGATGATCGTGACCAAGTCGGGTACGCGCTCCTTGTAGAGCTGCTCACCCGTGCTCGCGTCGCGGCAGGTGAGCAGCGTCTCGCTCGCGATGTAGAGCAGGCCGTCCACCACCACGGGCGAGGGCGTGCCCGGCGAGGCCGACTTCACGACCCAGGCCTGGGCCTTCAGGTCGGTCGAGCCCTGCGCGGGCGAGAGGTCGCCGTCCGAGCCGGCCGCCAGCGCGTACAGCGGCGGATTCCCGCGCGGGCTGGTCTGGCCGAAATACAGACGCTCCTCGTCGGCCCCGAACGAGCACGAGCTCGGGCCCTGCACGCCAACGACGCGCCATAGCTCCTTGCCGGAAGCCGGGTCATGGCTCGTGATCCGCTTGCCGCACGAAGCCACGAGCTCGATGCGCTTCGCGTTGTGCCACACGAGCGGCGAGGACCACGACGTGGCCGGTTTCTCGTGCTGCACGCGCCACAGCTCCTTGCCGCTGTGCGTGTCGAAGCACGCGAGGAAGGCCAGCTCGTCGTTGAAGCACTGCACGAACAGCCGGCCTTGGTGGAGCGCGGGTGAGCTGGCCGTGCCGTAGCCCTGCACGACCGGGTAGGCGCCGAGCTCGGCCTTCCACAGCGGCTTGCCGGCGTGGTCGTAGGCCGCGAGCGTTCCCGTGGCGCCGAAGTAGGCGTACACGCCGTGCGCGTCCGCCGCGGGCGTCTCGGTCGCGTAGGTGTTCGAAGGATGGATCGGGAACTTCGGCTGGCCGCGCGCGGCGCTGACCGACCACTTCTCCTTGCCCGTCGCGAGATCGAGGGCCAGTACGCGCCAGTCGATCGTCACCTCGGGCGCCGTGCCCGCCTTCATCGTGCGCGGATCGGCCACGCCGGCCGCCATCCCCATCGGTGCCTCGAGCTCTTCGCCGACGGCGGTCGTGACGAAGACCGTCCCGTTCATCGCCACCGGCTGCGACCAGCCCTGCCCGGGGATCTCGGCCTTCCAGGCCACGTGCTGTGTCTCGGACCAATCGAGCGGGATCGCCGCCTCAGGCACGACGCCCGTGCCGTGCGGGCCACGGAACTGCGGCCAATCGGAGCCGCCGGAAGAGAACGCGCTCGACAGCGCGACGAGAGCCAACGAGGTTAAGGGATACATGCCCCCATTCTCCGAGCCCGCGCGGAGGCGTCAAACGAGGAAGCTGGGCCGCGCCGAAGATCGGCCTGAACGACGCGCTCGAGGCGCGCGCACGCTCGGACGACTCATCTCGGCGCCAGGACGTCCGCCAGCACGATCGCGGCCACCTGTTCGCACAGCCCGTTCGGGTCCATCGTGGCGAGGTTAGAGAGACACACGATCGATGTCTTCTGGTCGGGGAAGCGCATCAGCTGCGCCCGATAGCCGGCCCAGGCGCCGCCGTGGCTGACGCGCGCGAGGCCGCGGAAGGTGTCCACGAAGAGGCCGCGCGCGTACGTGATCGCCTTGCCGTCGTTGAGCCTGCCGGTCGAATGCAGGAACGCCTGCAGCGGCTCGCCTCCGAGGGCGTGGGAATAGAAGTTCGCGTCCCACTTCAGCAGGTCCTCGATGGTCGTCTGCACGGCGCCGTCGCCGAGCTGCTCGAAGTCGGACATGTCCACTTGGAAGCCGCCGCCCGGGCGCGGGCCGTAGGCCGTGGCACGGCGCGGCACGACCAGGGTGTGATCATGGAACAAGAGCGTGTCGCGCCTGCCCAGCGGCTCGAACGGACGCGTGTGCACGAACTCGTGGAAGGGCGTGTCGCTGGCGCGCTCGCTCACCAGCGACAGCAAGAAGTAGTTCGTGTTCGAGTACTCGAAGCGCGCGCCGGGCACGAAGTCGAGTTGCTGCACTTCGGCCAGTGCCAGGAGCGCGTCCGCGGGCGTGGTCCAGTCGGCCGTCTGCACGCCCTTCCTCCCCATCAGGCCGAGGTAGTCGGGGAGGCCGCTCGTGTGGTGCAGCATGTGATCGAGCGTGAGCGCGACGCCGTAGTCCGCCAGCTCGGGGATCCAGTCGTGGATCTCGTCCTCCAGGCCGAGCTCGTTCTCCAGCGCCAAGAGGCCGATCGCCGCGGCCGTGAACTGCTTCGAGGTCGAGCCGATGTCGAACACGGTGCGCGGGGTGATCGGCACGGAGTGCTCGAGGCTCGCCTGGCCGAAGCCGCGCGCGTGGACGAGCTGCCCGTCTTGGATGATGCCCAAGGCGCAGCCCGGCGATGCGGGCCGGTCCCATTCGGCGAAAAGGGCATCGACCTGCGCGCCCCAGGGCGGCGCGGGAGGCGGCGTGAGAGACAGAGGCGCCGCCGCCTGCGCGAAGCAGGGCGAAAAAATGAGCAAGCCGTGGCCAATCCAGGCACGGGCGACAATGGCTCCGACGGACATGGTTCCGACCGACATCGTTTCGCTGTTCCTTCCCGCAGACCCCAACGCTCCGACGGAACCCGAGAAAGGCCGGGTTCGTCCCAGCGGGCCCCGAGCGGCGCAGCTAGGATCCCACTGACAGGATCACACTGTACGAATCCACCCTCCCCCGCTCGCAGCGCCCGCTGGCGCTCGCGGGGGCTGCATCGGTCCCCCCAGCAC
>JABFRZ010000594.1 GCA_013140785.1 Planctomycetota bacterium
GACTCGAAGCGCGGCCGCTCGTCCTTCAGGGTGGCGCGCACGAGCTCCGCCGCCAGCGGCCCGGAGACGCGCACGATGCCGCGCCACGCGGGTCCCGGCGGAGTGGCGATGGCCGCGATGGTGCTGCCCGCGGCCACGCCTACTTGCGTCGCTTGCCCTCGCCGCGGCGCTTCTCGTTCTGCATGGCCTGAACGCGCTTCATCTGGGCGCGCTGTTTCTCGGCCAGGTGCTGCATCATTCCCGAGAACGGGCCACAGCCCTTCTTGGCCTTGGGCTCCAGCTCGGTGTCGTCGATCGGCCACAGCTTCTTGATGACCTTCTGCTCGATGATCGAGAGGCCCGAGGTGGTCATCATGTAGAGCGACAGGCCGGCGGCGTAGTTGTAGAGCATCAGGCCGAACACGACCGGCATGAACATCATCATCTTCTGCATGCGCGCGGCCTGCTCGTCGGCCGGCTTGGGCATGCCCATCTGCTGCAGCACCCACAAGACCACCATCAGGATCGGCAGCACGTTCAGGTACTCGATGTCGGGCAGGATCGGCAGCTCGAGCCCGAGATAGAGCAGGTGGTCCGGGCGCGAAAGGTCGTGGATCCAGCCGAAGAAGGGCGCCTGGCGCAGGTCGAAGCTGACGCGCAGCGCGCTGAAGAGGCCGAAGAAGATCGGCATCTGCAGGAAGATCGGCAGGCATCCGCCCAGCGGCGGGAACGCGCCCTCTTCCTGCATGATGCGCGCCTGGGCCTCGCGCAGCTTCTGCGGCTCCTCGGCGAACCGTTTCTTGGCCTCCTCGAGGCGCGGCTGGACGCGCTTCATCTTCTTCTGGTAGCGCGCCATGGAGGTCTGCGAGCGGCGGTTCAGCGGGAACAGCGCGGCGCGCACGCACAACGTCAGGAGGATGATGGCGACACCCCAGTTCCCCACCAGAGCGTGGAACAGGTGCAGCACGTACAGCAGCGCCTTGGCGATGCCGCGCGTCCAGCCGAGGTCGTCATCGACCACGATCTGGTGCGCGGGGCAGTCCGCGACGAAGGGTGCCGGATCCTTTGGACCGGCATAGAGAACGTATTCCCAGGTGCGCTTCTCGCCCGGCGGCGGCAACGCCAGGTTGAGGTTCAGTCCGAGCTCGAGCAGCGGGCGCGGACTCGCTCCGACTTCGCGCACGGGCTGGACCAGCGCCGCGCCCAGCGTGCCCTGCGCCACGGCCTCGCGCAGGAGCAGGGCGAAGTACTTGTTGTGCACCCCGCCGACGTCGAACGGCGTGGGCACCTCGAGCGCGCCCGCTTCGTCGAGCCCGGGTGCGGCCCGGTGGTCGCTCTGGTAGGGCTTGCTCGTCGCCGGACGTCCGATCGCGGTCGCGGTGGGCTCGGTGTAGAATCGATCACCGAGTTCGGGCGGCATCACGCCGGCCGGCGCCAGCGAGAATCCGAGCGGGCGGCTCGGCCCCGCGGCAAGGTTCTCGAGCGCGAGCGTGACGCGCACGCGCCAGGTGCCGGGCTCGAAGGCGATCTTCTTCTCGAACAGGACCGTTCCACCCGGTGGCGAGTAGCGGAAGCGCACGCCGCTCTCGGGCGCGGGCAGCTCCTCCATCTGCCACAGCGCTCGGCCGAGGCCACCCGGCGCGAGTGACTGCGAGGAGTGCATCGTCTCCAAGACGAGCGAGCCGGTTGGCCCGGTGGCCGTCTCCACCGACTCGATCAGCGGCATCCAGTTGGCGGGGTCGCGCTGCTGCTCCGCGCTCAGCCCCACCGTGCGATAGAAGTCGGCCAGCTCGAGCGAGACGAGGCGCGCGCCGCGGTTGGAGAAGCGCGCGCGATAGGCGCCGCGGCGTCCGACCTCCCCGGGTTGCTCGGCGCCGCCGACCCGTAGCTCGAGCTTGCGCTCGACCTCGTCCGCCAGGTGCGGCGGCTCGACCGGCGCGGCCGGAGCGAGGTTCGTTTCCGTGTCCGTGCCAGTGCCCGTGTCCGCGCTCGTACCCGTGCTCAGGGTCGGGGCCGCGGCGGGCATGCGCGGAAGCGGCGCGGGCGGCGGGAAGAGCTTGTTCCAGAGGAAGAAGATCAGGACCGCCAGGATCAGGAACAGCGGGAGGCGTTTCTCCAAGGGCGACGGATCTCGGCCGGGCTACCGGCCGACCTTCAGGCGCTCGGCCAGGTAGCTGGGCAGCGCGGGAACGGCCTCGATGTCGGCCATGGCGCGGGCGATGTCGTATTCAAGGCGCACGAAGGTGATCGCACGCCCGTCGAAGAGGACGTAGGAGAGACGGTTGTCGCCGTCGCGCGGCTGGCCGATCGAACCGACGTTCACGATCGCGCGCAGGCGCGCGCTCGTGCCGAGTTCGTAGGGTCCCTCGCTGCCCTTCGGCCGGAACAGGCGCCGGTCCTCGAAGTAGACGGCCGGCACGTGGCTGTGCCCGACGAAGCACACCGGCTCCTCCATGCAGGCCCAGTTGGCGCGCATCTTGGCGTCGTCGGTGATGTCGCGCGGCAGCATGTACTCGCGCACCGGGTCGCGCGGCGAGCCGTGCGCGAACATCGCGGTGCCGTCGTGCGCGACGGGCTCGAGGCTGGCCATGAAGTCCCAGTAGGCGTAGCGCGCCGCGCGCTTCTCGCCCTCGCCTTCGTCGCGGTTCAGCTCCTCGCGCGTCCACTCGATCGCGGCCCGCGCGCGCGCATTGAAATCCTCGGCGCTGTTCAGGAGCGCGTACTCGTGGTTGCCCTGCAGGCACAGGCCGGGCTCGAGCGCACCGAACTCGGCCGGGGCGTCGGGCGCGCTCGTGCACAGACGCATGACCCAGTCCAGGTTGTGACGCGGGCGCGCGCCGTAGCCGATCACGTCCCCCAGGCACACGTAGCGCCGCGCCCCGCGCGTCCGGGCGTCCGCCAAGGCCGTCTCCAGGGCCGGGGCGTTGCCGTGGAGGTCGCTGACGATGGCGGTGAGGGGATAGGTCACGGGTGGACCGGGCCAGGGCCCCTTGTCCGGCGAGCCAGGCTCCGGCGGGAAGGGCGGACCATTATTCGGAGCGGCCGGGCGGCGGGCAAGGAACAGCAAGCTCTCGAACAACGGGCAAGGCCGGAGCCGCGCGCAGCGCGAGGGCGAAAAGCGCGGCCGTCGCCAGAACTCCCAGCCCACCGATGCGCGCATCGCCGCGCGCGAGCGCGAGCCACGAGCCAGCGCAGGCCGGCGCCGCGATCGCGCCCAGTAGCGCTGCCACCACGGGCCTGGCGAGACCGCGGGCCGCAAGGCGATGGGCCAGGTGCCGGCGGTCCCCGATCCAGGGCCGCGCGCGGCGGGCGTGCTCGTCTTGCCGCTGCTCGATCTAGCGCGGCT
>JABFRZ010000314.1 GCA_013140785.1 Planctomycetota bacterium
GGACAACCGCTCCCGCTCGCGCCGGGCGAGCTCGATCGGACTCTGCAGACTGCCGGCGGCCAGCTGGCACACGAGCGAATCGAGCGTGTTCACGTGCCGAGCGAGGCGCTCGGCTGCCTGGCGCGTCTGCCATACGGCAAAGCTCACCAGGAGGCCCGCGAACAGCGTCGCACCCAGCGCGAAGCCGAAGCGCCGCCACAGGGGTGCGCTGGCGGGGCCTTCGACCCACACGATGGCAGGCGTTGCGCCCCACGAGTCCGGCACCGGAGCGTAGGCCGCGACCAAGCCCGCGCGCACGACGCTCGTGCTCTGGCCTTCGAACAGCGCGGCCGCCATCTCCGGGCGGTAGTCCACGTCTTGGCGCACCTGGTTCGTGCCCGTCTGGATCACGACCTCGAGCGCGCTCGGACGCGCGGCATCCGGCTGAGCCGCGAGGGCGGTCTTGGCCTCGGCCTTCGGGCGCAGGGTGCGCACCAGGCCGGGGTAGTCGCTCTGCTCGAGCAGCTTCGCGAGCGCCGCGCTCGCGTCGGAGAGACGCTTGTCCGGATCCTGCCCGAGGCCCGCGTGGGCGTCGCCGTCGAGCCAGACTCCGGCCGTGTGTGCCAGGGTCTCGGCGTGCTCGCGCGCAACCTCCGCGCAGCGGCGCGCGTCGAGGTGCACGACGGCGAGCGTGAGCAAGAGCCCGAAGGCACCGGCCACGAGCCCAATCGCGGCCGTCGCGCGAAAGCGCAACGCCAATGGATCGGGAAGCCGGGCCAGGAAACGATCGACGAATGCGGGACGCGCGAGCATCAGGAACCCACCTCGCTCCCGAAGTCGGAATCGCCGCGAGGACTTCTTGAGGCCGGGGCCGCTGGGTGGCTCGCGGAACCGGCCTCTTACGCTGCCCCTCGTCCACCCAGCCCTTCGTGAAAGGAAGGCCGGGGCGCTACCCTCTGCCGCGCCATGACCACTCCCGAGAAGAAGCGTCTCACCGACTACGCCAGCTGCGCCGGTTGAGCGGCCAAGATGCCGCAGGGCATGCTCGCGCAGGTCTTGCGCGACGTCACCGACCGCGCGGACGAGCGCTTGCTCGTCGGGCCCCAAACGCTCGACGACGCAGGCGTCGTCGTGCTCGGAGCGCGCGAGGGTTTGCCGGCCGGCGTCAGGCTCGCGCTGGTGCAGACGGTGGACTTCTTCCCGCCCGTGGTGGACGACCCGCGCTACTACGGCGCGATCGCGGCCGCGAACGCGCTCTCGGACGTATACGCGATGGGCGGCAAGCCGTTCACCGCGCTCTCGTTGGCGAGCTTCCCCAAGGACTTCCCGCTCGAGTGGCGCGCCGAGATCCTGCGCGCCGGCTACGAGAAGGTGCGCGAGTCGGGCGCGATCCTGTGCGGCGGTCACACGGTCGAGTCCGAGGTCATGTTCGGCTACTCGGTCACGGGCCTGGTGGATCCCGCGCGCGTGGCCACCAACGCCGGCGCCAAGGCCGGCGACGTGGCCTACCTCACGAAGGCGCTCGGCATGGGTTCGCTGACGACCGCGGCCAAGCAGGCCAAGATCACCTGGAGCGAGCTCGAGCCCGCCGCGCGCCAGATGGCGGCGCTCAACGACAAGGCCTGCGAGGCCATGAACGCCGCCGGCACCCACGCTTGCACCGACATCACCGGCTTCGGGCTCGTCGGCCACGCCCTGAACATCGCGCGCGCGAGCGAGCTCACACTCGAGCTCGTCGTCTCCGACTTGCCGTTCTTCCCGGGCGCGCTCGAGCTCGCGCGGCAGGGCGTGTTCTCGGGCGCCTCGAAGCGCGGGCGCACGACCCTCGCACCCGAGGTCGAGATCGGCGCCGGCCTGGACGAAGCCAAGCTCGGCGTGGTGTTCGACGCCGAGACCTCGGGCGGGCTCCTGATCGTCCTGCCCGAGGCGCGCGCGAGTGTGCTCGAGCGCGAGCTGCGCGTGCGCGACCTGCCGGTGGTGCGCATCGGGCGCTTCCAGCCCTTCCGCGGCAAGCGCATCGTGTTGCGCTGAGCTGCTGCGCGCCCGCCGCGTCTCCGCGGTGCGTTTTCCAATCCAACCGCAGTGGCGTGGTGAACGCGAAGCGTCACAGCCTAGCCGCCCTCAGCTCTTGCGCCGCAGCTCGACCAGGACGCGTCGGTAGGCGCTCCAGCCCAGCGCACCCGCCAGGCCGAGCACGCCCGCCACGATCAGCGGGTTCTTGAGCATGTTCTCGGCCTGCTCGCCGGCGAACTGGGCCAGCAACGCGAACGCGAACGCGGCCCAGCCCGAGGCCATTGCGATCGCGCCGATCCCGGCCAGGCGCGAGAGCCCGAGCAGGCGCGCCACGATCGAGCCGGTGATCGCGCCGGTTCCGGCGATCGGCAGCAGCACGAAGGCGACCACGCCGAAGAACGCCCAGCGCCGCAAGCCCGGGTACTCCCGCAGGACATCTTTCGCGCGCGCGCGGCCCTTCTTCAGCCAGCCGCCGAGCAGCGGTGAGCGCTCGAGCCCGAGCAGCCCGGTCGCCAGCGCGAAGGCGAACACGAGATCGATCAGGAAGGTCATCAACGCCAGCGACCAGATCGGCGGCGCGCCGTCCTTCAGGCCCCCGAAGATGACGAGCTTCCCGAAGAACAAGAACGAGCCGCTCGCGAGGGTCGTGACTGCCGTGAGCTCGCTCAGACCTCCGTGCGCGTACACGTAGGCGAGGTAGGCGGCGATGCTCAGGGCCAGGGCGACGCCGCCCCAGCGCAGGATGCGCGTCTCGTTGTTCGTCTCGGGGATCACGGGCGCGAGATTGTTCCGTCGCGAGGGAAGAGAAGGAAGTCGTGGACCCGCTTCCGTCCCGCGGGCATCCTCCGCGAGCATGCAAGCGCGCGACGCCGACCCGGGCGAATACGGCGAGGGCGTTCCCGGGCCGCCCTGGATCCTCGGGCATCGCGGCGCTCCGCGGGAAACGCCCGAAAACACCCTCGTGAGCCTGCGGCGCGCGCTCGAGCTGGGGCTCGACGGGGTCGAGTACGACGTCCACGCCTGCCTGAGCGGGGAGCCGGTGCTGATCCACGACGAGACCCTCGAGCGCACGACCAACCTCACCGGCCCGGTGGCCGCGCTGGCGCCGGCCGAGCTCGTGCACGCGGACGCGGGCGGCTGGTTCGCGAAGCGCTTCGCCGGTGAGCCGCTGCCGATGCTCGAGGAGGCGCTCGAGCTCGATCACGCCTCGGAGAGCTGCGACGCTAGAGCGGTGCACCACATGATCGAGCTCAAGGACCCGAGCCTGGTCGCGGCTGTCGCGCGCGCGTTGGCGCGCCTCGCGCGGCGCGAATCTGCCCGCAATGCTCC
>JABFRZ010000302.1 GCA_013140785.1 Planctomycetota bacterium
CGTGCGCGCCGCGCGCGCGGCGCGCACGCGGGCCACGCCGCCGGCGCTCGAGATGTGGAACACGTGCAGCTCGGCGCCGGTCTCGCGCGCCAGCGCGATGGCGGTGTCGATCGAACGTTCCTCGGCCGCGTGCGAGCGCACCAGGTGGTGCTCGGCCACACTCGCCTCGGGGAAACTGCGCTTGCCCTGCTTGAGGAGCTCTTCGTCCTCGCAGTGCGCCACGATCATGCGCCCGGCCGCGGCCGCCGCGCGGAAGAGCGTGCGCAGGGTTTCGCGATCCTCGAGGCCGCCCATGCCGGTCGAGCCGCCCAGGAAGAGCTTGAAGGCGGGCGTGAGCGGCGCCATCCCGTCGAGCTCCGCGAGCGAGGCCGGCAGGAGGTTGGCGAGGCAGCCGAAGTCCACGCGCGAGCGCCGTCGCACGTGCGCGATGCGCTCCTGCAGCGCCTGACGCGAGGTCGAGAGGGGAGGGTTGTTCTGCACCTCGACCACCGCGGTGACGCCGCCGTGCAGCGCGCCGGCCGAGCCGTGCTGCCAGCCTTCCTTGCGCTCGAGTCCCGGGTCGCGGAAGTGCACGTGCACGTCCACCAGACCTGGGATCAGCGTGCGTCCACGCGCTTCGAGCACGGGTTCGCCGCGCGCCGCGAGCTCGGGACCCGACTCGACGATTCGTCCGGCAGAGACGCGCAGGTCGAGGCGCGCGGCCGAGGGTCCCGGCGGCCAGGCGCGCGCATCGCGCACCAGGAGATCGCCGCCCCCCGGGTGTTCGCGAACGTCCGGGTTCCCTGACTCCGCCCGGCTCACGCTCGACGCGCAACGACCACGGTGATGTCGTCCTCGCGCACGCCGCCCGACTGCTCCAACGCGGCCTCGGCCAGGCGCGTGCAGATCTCGCGCGCCGAGAGCCCGGCCCCGGCCGCGGCATCGAGCACGCGCTTCAGGCCCTCCTCGCCGAAGAAATCGTCCTCGCTGCCAGCCGTGCGCGCCTCGACCAAGCCGTCGGTGTAGGCCACCAAGACGTCGCCCGCGTGCATGGCGAGGGGCGGGTGCGCGCGATAGACCTCGTCGGCGATCATCCCGAGGGCCGGACCGCACATCTTGATCTCCTGCATGGAACGGTCGACCTGGCTCCACAAGAGCGGCGGCGAGTGTCCGGCGTTGAGCGCGCGCACCTCGCCGTTCTCGTCCAGCGCCGCCAGGAACAAGGTGAGAAAGCGCCCGTCCTCGATGCGCTCGCACAGGTCCTGGTTGAGCAGCGTCACGACCTCGCCCGGATCCGGGTTGAGGCGCAGCGAGGTGCGCAGGCTGCCCTGGGCCGAGGCCGTGATCAGCGCCGGACCGATGCCGTGCCCGGTCACGTCGCCAACCACCAGCGCGAGGCTGCCCTTGCCCAAGCGCAGGAAGTCGTAGAAGTCGGCGCCGGTCTGCTCGGCCGGGCCGTACCAGCCGGCCAGGTCCCAGCCGGGGATGCTCGGCACGCGCGGCATCAGGTCGCGCTGGATCGCGGAGGCGAGCTCGAGCGACTGCTCCAGGCGCACCTTCTCGAGCGAGTCGAGCTGCAGCTGCGCGTTCGTCATCGCAATCGAGATGTACTGCGCCAGGGCCGCGAAGAGCGACAGGTCCGGCTGCGAGAACTGGCGCGTGGCCGCACGCGAATCCACGTACAAGACGCCCTTCGGTGGCGAGAGGGGTGCATCGCCTTGGCCGGCCGAGGCGAGCGGCACGCACATCACCGCGCGCAGCTTGAGGTCGTAGACGGAGCGGCCCAGCTCCAGGGCTTCGGACTCCGAGTGCACCTGCGCGCGCAGCGGGCGCGCCTCGGCCAGCACGCGCCCGGCGATGGTGGTCGAGTAACGCAGGTCACCGACCACCGGCTTCTTCCCGCGCAGGCGCGCCACGCGCACGAGGTGCTCGCCGTCCTTCGCGCCGCGCATCACCAAGAGGCCGCGCTCGGCCCCGGTCAGCTCGATCGAGCTATCCACGATGTCGATCAGGAGCGACTCGAGATCGCGCGACTCGGAGACCCGCGCGATCGCCTCCAGCAGCACCTGCACCGTGCGTCGATCGCGCCCGGCCTCGCCGGTGAGGAATTGCGTGCTCGGGGGTCCAACCCCCGCCGGCGTCAGGGTTGGCTCAGCGGGCGCGGCCACAGGCAGCGGCTCGGGCGCCTGCTTGCTCGCGGGGGAATCCTTCTTCCGCCGGAAGAACATCGGTCGAGGAGTCTACTCGACCCCCACAGGTCTCCCGAGGGGGAAATTCCTTGCCACGGAACGGCGGCCGAGCGGAAGATGCCCGACGCTCCGCGCGAGCGCCCACAGGCAAGGAGAGACGACATGCAGGTCACGGTCGAACCCCGCGAGAACTTCACCCTCCTCCATCTGCGCGGCGAGTTCGACACCTTCTACTGCGCGCTGCTGCAGAAGGAGATCGACGGCCTGATCGCCTCGGGCGTGAATCGGATCGCGCTCAACCTGCGCCTCGTCAAGTTCATCAATTCGACCGCACTGGGCGCGATCATCAAGGCCTCGAAGATCCTCGGCGCCAACCGCGGCAAGCTGGTCATCTCGCGCCCCTCGGTCTTCTGCAAGGACATCATCGAAAAGGTCGGCCTCGATCGCGTGGTGCCCATGTTCGACTCGGACGAGGCCGCCGGTGCCGCCCTGCTGGCCGACAAGAACGGCGGCGTCAAGGGCAGGGTCGTCGAGGAGCTCGAGGACGAGACCACGATCCTGTTCGCGCCGACCGACGCGAAGCGGGTCGAGCACTTCATCTCCGAGCAGGCCCGCAAGGCCAACCCGGCGCACGGCCCCGGCTTCGGCGGCAACTGGCGCGGGGTCGGGCGCATGTCGGCCCTCGACACCGAGAGCCTGCGCTTCACTTGGAACGGCGGGAACAGCGGATTGACGCCCTTCGAGATGGGCCAGATGCTGTCGCTCGGCACGGATCTCATCGTGAAGTTCCGCCTGCCCCTCCTGAAGAAGGGCCATTGCGAGGCAGTCGTCACGGTGAGCGAGGTCGAAGAGCGCCCGGACGGTGTCAAGCTGGCCGCGACCTTCAGCCAAATCGAGCCGGAGACGCTGGCCGCGGTGAAGCAGTACGCGGCCGACATGGCCTTCCTCAAGCGTGAGCTGCGCTCGGCGACCGAGAAGCGCTAGGAGCGTGTCGGAAAAACCGCTACTGCGGCTTCGCGAGCGGGGCGGATGCTTCGTCAGGCTCGGCGAGACGTGCTCGGCGGCCACAGAGGCCGCCTGCGCCGCCTCGCTGTCGCCTTCCTCGCCTCCGCCCCGCCCGCTTCGCCTCGCAACGCGCTTTTTCCGA
>JABFRZ010000038.1 GCA_013140785.1 Planctomycetota bacterium
GCCTGGGTGCAGGCGGCGCTCGATGCGTGGCCACAGGTCGGAGAGCGGCTCGGGCTCGCGCAAGGCGTCGAAGCCGCGTGCCAGCGCCGCGAGCGAGCGCTCGTGAGCTCGGCAAGCGCCGCAGGCGGCGAGGTGTGCGCGCAAGGCAACGTCGTGGGAGTGCGCGTCGCGCGGGAGCTCGCCGTCCAAGCGGGCCGAGAGCTGCTCGCGCGCGCTCACGCAGGAGAGTTCGTCATGGATCATGGCGTGTCCAGGAGAGGCCGGCCTGCGGGGCGCGCGTCCGCGCGTGGACGCAGGCTGGAGAGGTGTATGAGCTGTTCGCGTGCGCGCGCGAGGCGCGACATGACGGTGCCTTCCGGGAGTGCGAGCGTGTCGGCGATCTCGCGGTAGGAGAGGCCCTCGAGCTCGCGCAAGACGAGCACGGTGCGGTGCTCGTGCGAGAGGCACGCGAGCAGACGCTCGAGCTGGACGCGCGCCTCCGTGCGCGTCAACGTCTCCGGCGGGGTCTCGCCGGGATCGATCAGCAGCCCGCCATCCTCGGGCAGCCTCTGCACGAGGCGCAGGCGCTCGCGCTCCAAACGGTGCAGGCACAGGTTCACGGTCAGACGGTGCAGCCAGGTCGAGAAGCGCGCGCGGCCGTCGAATGAACCCGCGCGCTCGAAGAGCTTGAGGAAGACCTCCTGGGCCGCGTCCTCGGCGTCGGCCGAATGGCCGAGGAGTCGCTGGCACAGGCGCTGCACCCGCTCACCGTGGCGCTCGTAGGCCTCCCGCAGACAGCCCATCTCGCGGCGCTGCAGTCCGCGGACGAGCTCCTGGTCGGGATCCATGTCGCGAGGCGCTACGGGCTCGGGCACCGCGGGGTTGGGACCGGTGGGAGCGGCGTGGCATTCCATCGCAGGCGGAGGATCGTGTCGCGGCGCTGAATCGGCGGGACTCGGCGGAGTAGGCTGCGCCCGCTCCCGGCCGTACCGATTCACCCTGATTCACCCTGCGAGAAAACCCATGGGTCTCATCAACTGGATCTTCGACATCTATCAGCACACCCAGATCGACAAGGCCAAGAGCGAGGCCGCCCTGGCGCGGGCCGAGCTGGCCTCGGTGCGTTCGGGTGCCGGCGGCGTGGACGGGGCGCGGCTGCAGACGATGCTCGAGGAGCTGGCGCTGGCCACCAAGGCGATCCAGCGGACGCTGGTCGAGAAGCGCGTGTGCACCTCGGATGAGTTCGCGAAGACGCTGCGGGAGATCGATCTCGAGGACGGGATCGCGGATGGGCGCAGCCGGTTGAGGTAGGAGTGGCGCGGGGACGCGCTCGTCCGCCGAACCCGCGGGGTCGCCGTCCGTCACTGCCGCGAGCCGATCACAGTGCCCTGCGCGCTCGGGACCCCGGGCCGCACCCACTTGGCGCGGATCTCCGACAGGTTCGAGGCCTGGTGCAGCAGCGGGTTCGAAGCCGCGATGCTGACGTTCGAAGTCAGCGAGCCGCCGGTCGGGCGCACGATCTCGCTCACCGACACGCCGGGGCTCACCACTACCAGGTACTCCTTGGAGTCGTTGATCACCGTGACCACGCCCCGGAACAGGCCGCCGCCGGGGTAGAGCGGGCTCTGGCGCGTCACGCCCCAGGTCTTCGCGATCGAGGCGCCGGCCGGGTCGAGGAGCTCGCTGACGCTGCCCCCGCCGCCCGTCAGCAGCATCAGGGTCTTCGTCGGCGTCCACAGGAAGGACCCCGAGTCGAGCCCGAGGGGGGTGGCGTCGCCGCCCATTGCGGTCACACCGCGCACGCCGCCGATCGGTGCGCCTCCGAAGAGGATCTCGCTGGCCCCGATCCCCAGGCCGAAGGTCGTGAGCAGGAAGGTCTTGGTCGGCGTGTACACGGCCACGCCCGAGAAGAGCGTGGCCGCCACGCCGAGGCTCGGATCGGTGTCGATCACTCGGGCGGCCAGGCGCGCGGCTCCGCACGCTCCGGCGATGGGCGCGCCGCCCACCGTGAACTCGTAGGTGGTCGGCGTCCCGCCGACGAGCAGCAGGTAGGTGCTCGTGGGCGTCCACAGGAGCGCACCGGCGTAGAGCGTGACGCCCACGATCGAGCCCGAGCCCGTATCGACGATCACGCCGTAGGCCTCGGCCAGCTTGACCGCGCCGCGCACGTTGGCGAGCGGCGCTCCGGCCGGGTCCAGGACCTCGGTCGTCGATCCGCCGCCGATGTAGCTCACGAACGTGCCATCCGGCGTGAACGTCAGCCAACCCCCGAAGAGTGTCGGGCCGATCGGCATGCTGCCCAGGTTCAGCACGCCCGAGTGCCCGACGGCGGCGGCCGACGCACTCGCGTCGAGCGGCGAGTGGCCGAGGGTGGCAGCCGACATGCTCGGGCTGAGCGCCTGGAACCAGACGCAAGGCGTGCACTCGCTGGACGGCGGCACCGTGAACTGCTCGATCAGGTCGGCGCGGCTGCTCGTGGACAGCGCGAGCGTGGCGCAGGTGAGTCGCAGAAGGTTCGGAAGGATCTTCATGGTTCGACCTGGGATGGACAGGGATGGATGAGGTGAGCAGCGCCGGCCTCCACGCGAGGCCGAGCGGGGGACGCACCGATCGTGGGAAGGGGAAGAGGCGCAACCCCGAAACCACGGATGGATGGAGCCGCGGGGGATCCATCTGCGCCACATCCGAGGGGACGGCCGGCGCGGCGAATTGATACGGCCCCCATCGAAAAGGACACCTCCGCGCCCCCGCGATGGAGGCGGACCCGTATCAACTCCGCGCACCGACCGTCTCTCGAACAGGGACGATGGCCACCCGAGGCTCCATCCGCCAACGGCTCGGGCTTCTCCTGGTCAGTCCCCGCTGGGTGCCTCGTCGTCAGGGCAAGCGCGACCGGCGTCGGCGTGAAGAAGAGCCATCGAGGCTGGACCCATGATGCTGCTGGAACCCGTCCCCACTCGACTCTTCGCGGGCCGGGCGGTGCAGCGCGAGACGCGCCTCGCTTCGCACTCGCCCCTTTCTCGCACGGAGTCCCGCGGGCACGATCTGGGTGTGAGCCTGGAAGAGGTCTACGAGCGCTACGGGAGCTGGATTCGCCGGAGGGTCCGGCACCATCTCCCCGACGCGTGGGAGGACGGAGTGCAGGAGGTGCTCGTGAAGCTCCAGCCGGCCCTCGAGCGCATGCGCGAGACGCGCGAGGAGGCGGTGCGAGCGCTCGTGAGCCGGACCGTTCGCTCGGTCTGCATCGACGAGCTCCGGCTGCGGGCGCGCCGGCCCGGGGCGGCCACGACGGAGACGGCCGTAGCGGCGGAAGAGCCCGCGGACCCCGCCTCG
>JABFRZ010000488.1 GCA_013140785.1 Planctomycetota bacterium
GCGCCAGCGTGTCGTCCGCGTCCGTCAAGGCCGCGAGCGGCAGCGCGAACGAGCCCAGGCCGCGATAGAAGAGGAAGCGCTCGCACTCGTCGAGTTCGAGGGACAGGGTGCGCCGTCGGATCACGTTCGCGTCCACCGCGCGCGCATGCTCCCAGTGGCGCGCGGCGCCGACCGCGGGCAACTCGTCCAGACCCTCGCTCGGCGCCAGGACGCGGAGCTGGCCCCAATCGAGCAGGCCCCCGCGCAGCACCGGTGCTGCGCGCGCGACCGGCGGATAGAGCTCCCTCACCTCCGGGTACCACTGCGTCAGGATGCCCTGCTGGAAGGCGACCTTGACGCTCAGCACGCGCTCGCGGTCGCTGTAGAAGTAGATCACCGGCGTCTCCATCTTCGTGCGCACGCCGTCGAAGCCCTCGGCGCAGCGCGTGCGCCGGTGGACGAAGTCCGGCAGCTGGTGATCGTCGTAGGTCAGGCCCTCGAGCAGGACCCCGTCCGAGCCCGCCAGCGAGGTGAACGTGCCCCACTCGTGCAGCACGTAGCCAGGGTCCTCAGGCAGGGGGTCGGATGCGCAGACGGACAAGAAGAGCGTGAGCAGCATGGGCGATTCTCCTTCTGAGTGATCGGTCGCACGAAGCGCGGAATCGACCGATGACGAACAGCGAAATAGGCCAACTCGTCCCGCGCGACGCCCAGCTCGACCGTTACGCTCGACCCGGGGCCCGCCCTACTCACTCCGGCATGACAAGGATGCCTCGCGTTCGGTCGAACTCGCTCGGGATCATGTCCTCGCTGAGGCCAAAGGCCTCGTAGACACGACGGATCAGGCGGAGGGCGCAGGCATCCGGACGGGAGAGGAATTCCTTGCTCTTGAACTCGAGAGGCTTCTCGAGCAGCAGGTCGCCGGTCAGCTCGCCCTGCAAGTGTTCGAAGCCTTTGACCCTGTGGTGTTCCAGTTGCCACGCGTGCGATCTTGGAGAGTAGGCGCGTAGCTTCCATCCCTTTGCTGAAGTGATTGCGAGGTCCACGGCGAGCTGGAAGTTGATGGCCAGCAGACCGGACAGTCCCAACTTGGCCACACGGCCCCCCATCTTCCTCCGGGTTGGAGACGGTGTCTCTTTCGAGTTCAGCTCGGGGTCGCTATACATCGCGCTCGCCAGGCGAAAAACAGAGACCGTCTTTTCGAGGAGGGCATAGGGGTAGAGCTCGTTGGATTCCTGCATCGAGTGCGTCAGCCAGTGGAGCGGAGTCCTGTGCTCGATGGCGCCGGACCCTTCTATGAGTGTGCGCCCACTCGCGTCGTCGCCGAGCACTCGTCGGTCCTGCTCGATGCGCAGTTCGACATGGGCGTTGGCGAAGGTCCATCCGGTTTCCCGATTCCCGCTCAGCGTTGGGTCGCGCAGGTACCTCTCTACCTTCCTCGACGGGATGTCGATTCCCAGCTCCCGGTCAGGCTGGATTCGGATCCAGAACATGGGTTGCCTGGAACGCAGGAGCTTTTCACGTTCTCTCTCGAGGATCCTAAGGGGATCGCGAGGCGAGCGCTCGGGCTTCGGCGTCGTTCCGCGGGACGCGTCGCGGATCTCCTCGCGCGTCATCGGCCGAATGCGCGCTCCGGTGCGAACGACGAAGTGCCGGCCTCCATCCTTCAACTGAGCGTACGGGCGGCGCTCGTCGCGCGGGGTCACTTCGATGCGGAGGATGCTGCCGGACTCGACCGGGATGGCCTCGACCTCGATCTCGTCGGGCGCGGGAGGCGGTTCGATCGTATCGACGAAGTGATTCCAGAGCCGCTCGAGCTCGCGCGCTTGGTTCGTGATCGGCTGCACTTCGACCGCGCGGCCGTTTGTTTCGCCTAGGCCGACCCAGAGCTCACCACCCTTCGCATTGAGCATGGCCACGACGCCGCGCGCGATGCCCGCGGGACTCTTCAGCGCGTCGCGGGCCTTGAACTCGAGCTTCTGGCTCTCCTCTCGACCGAGGGGGATCATCGGACGGCATCCTCGACGAGGGTCGCCGGGTTCAACAGGAAGAGATGCAAGGGTAAGAGCCTCAGCTTGCCGCTCCTGCCCTCCGTCGCACCCCGGTAGATCACGGTTCCTCGATCCGCGCTGATGGCATCCACCGCCGCCTGGAAGCGGTCCGCTTTCTTGCCGTCCAATTCCGTCGAGCTCGTCACTTCGATGGCATGGAGCTCCTTGCGCCGCCAGAAGACGAAGTCGATCTCCAGCCCGTCACGGCGACGGAAGTAGAAGATCTCCTCGCGCGACAAGACCAGCGGCAAGAGGTGCCGTAGCACCACGGCTTCGGTGACCCGGGCCCGCACCACCGGCTCGGCCATCGGGAATGCGGACAGCGTGAAGGCCGGAATCAAGCCGTGATCGCTGACGTAGATCTTGGGCTTGGTCGCGAGCCGTGAACTCGCCTTGGGGAGTCCGCCGCCCTTGGATGGAGGTGGAGCGTAGGGCTCGATCCGGTGCAGCAGGCAGGCGTCCACCAGGAGCTGGAGCCACCCGGAGATCGTAGTCGGCCGGGCGTCGAGGTCACGTGCGCGCTCGGCGCAGTTCAGGATGCTGCCCGAGTCCTGCGCCATGTAGACGAAGAGTCGCTTCAGTCGCTCGAGATCGAGCCGATCCGCGCCCTCGCCCGCGAGCGACGCGAGGTCGCGACGAATCGCTTTCTCCGCGATGTCCTCGCGCAGACGCGCGCGCAGCTCCTCGGACGGTGCCAGGTGCACGTGCTCAGGGAAACCACCCTTTGCGAGGTAGCGCTCGAGTTCCTCGGGTGCGCGTCGCAGGACTTGTGGTTCGGTCTCCTTCGGCAGGGCGAGGAAGCGCAAGTGCTCGGCGAAGGATAGTCCGAAGATCTGCACGTCGTTCCAGCGCCCCTGACCCGACTCGACCGAGCCACGGTGCAGCAGGCTCGCGGCGGAGCTCGTCGCGAGGACGCGCAGCATGGAGCGCGGCCTTCGGCGATCTCGATCGATGGCATCCTTGAACCACGAGGCCCACTCGCGAGCCAAGTGGACTTCGTCCAGGAGGAGAACCCTCGACTGGTTCGGGTCGATCGACGAAGGAGTCTCTTCTTCGACCATCCCGACATCGGGTCCGAGCCCGCGCACGCGGGGATCGTCGAAGTTGAAGTGAGTCAGGTTTCCTGGCGGCCAGCCCTCCTCGAGGAGCGAGTCGGCGATCTGGTGGAGCAGAGTGGACTTGCCGACCTGACGAGGGCCGAGGAGCAGGATCCCGCGCCGCAGCTCGGGATCGAGGAGATCCCGGCGAAGTCCCTCGAAGAGCTCCCGGCGCTGGGGG
>JABFRZ010000363.1 GCA_013140785.1 Planctomycetota bacterium
GGGCGTCCGGCTCGAAGAAGGTGTCGAGGCCCCAAGCGAGGTCGGCCACGTGGCTCGGTAGCGTCAGCGCCAAGAGCGTTCCGGGCACGGCTGCGAGCGTCGCGCGGCCGAGCCAGCGCGGCCCGCGCGCAGCGAACTCGAACAGTTTCTCGGCGCCGGCCGCGATCGCGAGCGCCAGGAAAAGGTGCAGCATCGCGACCCAGCGCATCATGCCCTCGATGCTCGCGTTGGGCGGGAAGACCCAGTCGAGCGCCGCGCCGAAGGTCTTCCTCCCGGCCGTGAACACGACGAAGAGCAGCACGCCGAACAGGACCACGCGCTGGAGCGGCCGGCGCCAGCCGGCGAGGAGCGCGGCGCAGCCGAGCAGCGACGCCACCGCCAGCACGGGCAGGCGCCGGTGGTCGGTGAAGCTCCCGTGCAACCAGCCGGAGAGCAACGCTTGGAGCCCGAAACCGTCCTTGCGCTCGGCCTCCGAGATCGGCCAGCCGCCGAAGTAGTCCGAGCACACGAGCTGCGGCAGCAACCAGAACGCGATCACGACACCCGTGGCGCCGCCGAGCAGCACGAGTCGCACGAGGCGCGCACGCAGGGTCGAATCGCCGTTGGGTGCAAGCAGCGCGGCGAACGCGAACACCGGAATGAGCCCGAGCGCGAGCAGCGCGTGCGCAAGGAAGAGCAGCGCGAACGCCCCCACGCCCAGCGCCAACCGGCCGCGCCCCTGGACGAAACGCACGCCCTCCGCCAGCGCCAGCGGCACGAACACCGAACCCCACAACAGCGTGTAGAGCCCCGAGAGCAGATAGTGGCGCGCGGTCAGCCCGTAGTAGGCCTTCGGCGCCGAGAGCGTGGCCAGCGCCACCGCGCCGCACACCGCCGCGACGGATCCGAAGCCGAGGCGCCGGAGTCCGAACCAGGTCGCGAATGGCCCGGCGAGCAGCAGCAACACGACCAGCAGCTTGTAGGCCTCGGCCGCGTGCTCGGGTCCGCCGAGGGCGAGCGCCAGCGCCCCGGTCGCGACGTGCGGCAGCAGCTGATAGAAGTGCGCGAGCGGGAAGCCGAGGTTGAGGTCGCTCATCCACCACCCGTCCGAGCCCGCGCGCAGGTACCCGGCCACGCGCGCCGACGCGAGCACGTGGGACGACGAGTCGTCGCCGACCGGCTCGGGCCCGGACAGGTAGTGCGGCGCATGCCACAGGAGCGCCCCGCTCAGTACCAGCAGCGCGAGGAGCGAGATCCAGCCTTCGAGCGGACGACGGGCAAGGGACAAGCTCGGCCTTTGTGTGCGCGTCGCCGCTCGCTGTCAAGCGGCGCCCGCTTCTCGCCCCCACCGGACCCGTTCGATGCGGCCCCGGCCGGGTCGTTTCCCCTTTCCGGGGCCGCATCGAAGGCGAGCGGAGGCACAGCCATGGGCAGCGAGCACTACGACTTCATCCTCATCGGCACCGGCGCGGGCGGAGGCACGCTGGCGCGCAAGCTGGCGCCCAGCGGGAAGCGCATCCTCTTGCTCGAGCGCGGCGAGCGCGTGCCGCGCGAGAAGGAGAACTGGAGCACGCGCGCGGTCAACGTCGAGGGTCGCTACAACACGAAAGAGCACTGGCTCGACAAGAACGGGAAGAAGCTCCACCCGCACACCAACTACTACGTGGGCGGCAACACCAAGTTCTACGGTGCGGCGCTGTTCCGGCTGCGGGCCGAGGACTTCGGCGCCCTGCGTCACCACGGCGGCGTTTCGCCGGCCTGGCCGATCGGCTACGACGAGCTCGAGCCCTTCTACACCGAGGCCGAGCGCCTCTACCACGTGCACGGCGAGCGCGGCGCGGATCCCACCGAGCCGCGCGCGAGCGCGCCCTATCCGCACCCGGCGGTGTCGCACGAGCCGCGCATCCAGAAGCTGGCGGACGACCTCGTGCGCCTCGGGCAAAAGCCCTTCCACGTGCCGCTCGGGATCATGCTGGACGAGCAGAACCGCTCGCGGAGCGCCTGCATCCGCTGCGCGACCTGCGACGGGCATCCGTGCCTGGTCAACGCCAAGTCGGATGCAGAGACCTGCGGCGTCGAGCCGGCGCTCGAGCACCCGAACGTGACGCTGCTCACCGGCGCCTACGTCACGAAGCTCGAGACCGACGCCAGCGGCAGGACCGTGACGCGCGTGCACGTCGAGCGCAATGGCGAACGCGAGACCTACTCGGCCGGCTTCGTGGTCGTCTCGGCCGGCGCGATCAACTCGGCCGCGCTGCTCCTGCGCTCGGCGAACGCCAAGCACCCGCGCGGTCTCGCCAACGGCTCCGACGTCGTCGGCCGGCACTACATGGGGCACCTGAACTCGGTGATGCTCGCGATCTCGCGCGACCCGAACCCCTCGATCTTCCAGAAGACGCTGGCGCTGAACGACTTCTACTTCCGCGCGGACGACTGGGACTTTCCCCTGGGGCACATCTCGTTCGTCGGGAAGATGGACGCCGACACGCTCTCGGCCGGCGCGCCGAAGATCGTGCCCGGCATGACGCTCGAGCTCATGGCCAAGCACTCGCTCGACTTCTGGTTGACCTCCGAGGACTTGCCCGACCCGGAGAATCGCGTCACGCTCAGCCCCGAGGGCCGCATCGTGCTCAGCTATCGCCCGAACAACGAGCAAGGGCACGAGCGCTTGCTCAAGAAGCTCAAGGGCATGCTCAAGGCGCTCGACTGCCACGACCATCTGATCCCGTTGCAGCTCTTCGTGGGCCAGCGCATCCCGCTGGCCGGCGTCGCGCACCAGAACGGCACCATCCGCTTCGGGAGTGATCCGCGCACCTCGGCCCTCGACCGCGACTGCAAGGCGCACGAGCTCGACAATCTGTACGTGGTGGACGCCAGCTTTTTCCCGAGCTCGGGCGCGGTGAATCCGGCGCTGACGATCATGGCCAACGCGCTGCGCGTGGGTGAGCACCTGCTCGGGAGGATGAAGTGAGGCGTGCCGTGTTCGCGCACCGGATCGCTCGGGTCTTCGCGCCGCTCGCGCTCAGCTGTACGGCCTGGGCAGAGGTGCCTGCCGCGCCTGCGGTCGAGAGCATCGGGCTGACCGTCTCGGATCTCGAGCGCTCGGTGGCCTTCTTCCGCGACGTGCTCACCTTCGAGCTGCTCAGCGAGGAGGAGCACAGCGGAGCGGTGCACGAAGCGCTGGAAGGCGTCTTCGGCCTGCGCACGCGGGTCGCGCGCATGCGGCTCGGCGGCGAGGAGATCGAGCTGACCGAATACCTGGCGCCCGAGGGTAGGCCGATCCCGCTCGATTCGCGCAGCAACGATGGCTGGTTCCAGCACATCGCGATCATCGTGAGCGACATGGACGCGGCCTACGCGCACTTACGCAAGCACCGCGTGCGCCACGCCTCGAGCGGGCCGCAGCGCCTGCCCGACTGGAATCCGAACGCGGGCGGCATCGAGGCCTTCTACTTCAAGGACGAGGACGGGCACGTGCTGGAGGTGCTGACCTTCCCCGCGGGGAAGGGCGACCCGAAGTGGCACCGGCTGGAGCGTGACAGCAAGCACCTCTTCCTCGGCATCGACCACACCGCGATCGTGGTCGCGGACACCGAGCGCAGCCTGGCCTTCTACCGCGACGTGCTCGGACTGCAAGTCGCCGGCGCGAGCGAGAACCACGGCACCGAGCAAGAGCACTTGAACAACGTCTTCGGCGCGCGCCTCCGCATCACGGCGCTGCGCGGAAGCTCGGGGCCGGGCATCGAGTTCCTCGAATACCTCGCGCCGAGCGACGGCCGCCCGTTCCCGCTCGACGCGCGTGCGAACGACCTCCTGCACTGGGAGACGCGCCTCGCCGTGGGCGCGCTGGATGCGATCGAGGTGCGGCTCTTGGCCGCGGACGCGCTGTTCCTCTCGGCGGGGGCCGTGAAGCTCGCGCCGGGCTGGGCGGGTCTCGCCGTGCGCGACCCGGACGGTCACGCGCTCGAGCTGCGCGGTTCGCAGCTGGCAAGGCCTCGCTGAGGATGCACATGAGAACCTTCCAGGACCTGCACGTCGTCGTCACCGGCGCCACGGGCGAGCTCGGCGGAGCCGTCGCCGCCTTGTTGCTCGAGCGCGGCGCCCGCTGTCACCTGCCCGTGCGCTCGGCCGCCAAGCTCGACCCCGCTCTCGCGCGCGCCCACGTCGTGTCCGGCATCGACCTCGCCGACGAGGCCGGCGTCACGGCCTTCTATCGCGACCTGCCCGAGCTGTGGGCCTCGATCCACTGCGCCGGGGCCTTCGCCTATACGCCGATCGAGGCCGCCAGCGGCGCGGACCTCGACAAGATGCTCGCGGTGAATGCGCGCTCGGCCTTCTTGTGCGCGCGCGAGGCCGCACGAGTGCTACGAGCCGGCGCCCACGGCGGCCGTATCGTGAACGTGGTCTCACGCCAGGCGCTCGAGCCCCGCCGGGGCGCGGGGCTGGTGCCCTACACGATGAGCAAGGCTGCCGTGGCGGCGCTGACGCAGGCCTTGGCCGAGGAGCTCGCGCCCGAGCGCATCGGCGTGAACGCGGTCGCGCCCTCCATCCTGGACACGCCCGCCAACCGCGCGGCGATGCCGAACGCCGATGTCTCGAAGTGGATCTCGCTCGCGGAGGTGGCCGAGGTGATGCTCTTCCTGGCCTCACCCGATTGCACGGCCAGCGGGACCTTGGCGCAGGTGTACGGGCGCGCCTGAGCCATCCAGGCGGCCGGCTCCCACCACCGAAAACAAGGCGCCCATCGTCGCGAGCGAGTGCTCACAACGATGGGCGCACGATTCGAACCACGACCTCCGGCGTCCTCGCGGCGCGCCGAAGGCCTGGTCGGTTCAGATCACAGGGTGATCGTCAGCTTGGCGATGGTGCTGAGCGTCGGCCCGCAGTCGTTCGACGCGCGGCACTGGTACCGGCCCGCGTGCGAGTTGCCGACCACCGGGATGTTGTGCGTCGCATCGACCGAGCCCGGGATGGCGAAGAGAGGCCCTTGGAGGCCGCCCTTGAGCCATTGGTACGTGATGAAGGGGTCGCCGATCGCCACAACCGTGAACGACGCCGAGCCACCAATCGGAGCGCTCGCGTTCACCGGGTTCAACGTGAAGCTCGGAGCTTCGCTCACTTCAATGAAGACCGAATCGCTCAGGATCGATCCGCTGACGTCCATGACGATGACGTCGTAAAAGTCCTCGTCGCCAGGGACGATCGGGTTCAGGACCAGGGTCGAGTTGGTCTCGGGCGGGACGATCGGGCTACCGCCCTTGCGCCACACATAGGAGAGACCCTCGCCATAAGCTCCCACGCTCAGCGTGTGGGAGCCCGTTTGGCAGGCGATGCCGGCCAGGGGCTGCTGGTAGATCTGCAGCTCGAGCGTGTAGGTGTCGAAGTTGCCGCCGTTCTTCGGCTCGCAGCTCAACACGGCCGTGTTGCTGATCCCGGGACCACACAGGTCGGTCGCGACGCAGTCGTACGTGCCTACGTCGGAGACATGAACCGGGTAGATCAGGAGCAGGTTGCTCGTCTGCGCCGGAACGAGCGGGACGCCGTTCTTCCGCCACGAGTAGGTGATCGGACCGGTGCCCGTCGCCGTGATGAAGAACGCCGCCGCGTCGCCGGCGCTGACGTTCTGGGGAGCCGGATGGGTACCGACCACCGCGCCGGTGAAGTCGAGCAGCGCGGGGGCGCTCAACGCCGTGCCGCAGCCGTCCGTCACCAGCACATCGTAGGTGCCGCCGTCGCCGGCCACGGTCGAGGGGATCGTGTAGCTGCTCGCGGTTGCGCCGGGGATGCTCACCCCGTTCTTGCGCCACTGGTAGAAGCCGATCGGAGCGAGGAACGGGGTCGCGCCGACCGAGAAGGTCGCCGGGCCACCCACGCAGACGCTGGCCGCGTCCGGATCGTCGAAGATCGTCGGCTCACCGCACTCGCCGATGCGGCCCCACTGGGTGCCCCAGCGACTGTCGTTGTCGGCCGGACCGACGCGCAGGGCAGCGTGCTCCTGCAAGGTCCAGAAGGTCTTGTCGTCCACCGGGTCCACTCCCGTGGCGCTGTGGAGGCCCCACTGGGCCGTCGTGCCGACGCCGAAGTTCTTCCAGTAGCTGGAGTCGCCGCTCTTGAGGAGCCGCATGGGTCCTTGCGCGCTCACCGGATCGCTGCCCACGCGAACCACGTAACCGGATTCCGGATTGCGGGTCGCATCGAACCGCGAGAACCCAATCACCGCGTCGTCGCCACAGTTGACCGAGATGCCAGGCATCATGATGCCGGAGTTGGCCACCCCTCCGTCGATCACGTTGTCTTGGAGCAGCATTCCGTTCGGCGCCGGAGCGGCCCCTCCAGGGAAGGCGAGCGTCGGATCGAGCTGGTGCCAGAAGGAGGCCACCCTGCTTTGCGCTGCGGGGGCCAGCGGCAGACCACCTTGGTGCGCGACCCAGATCTTGCCGTTGCGGAAGACCGCGGACGAAACCCGGACGCTGAAGGGGGCCATGAACCTGAGGTCACCGACCTGGGCTACGCCCACACCACCCGCCCCCGTAGGCTGCGTGGTCGAGAAGTTGGTCGAGACGAAGCAAAGGCTCGTCGTGCCGCCGAAGGGAGAGCCGGGCAGGCCGCTCGCGACCGGGATCGGCCCGGGGGTCACCTCGACCTTGACGAGCTGAACGCACCGGGGAGAGGGCGTGCCTGTGGCGCCAAAGGTCGTGTTCACGACCCACATGTCCGTTGTCGCAGTGTCCAGCGAGGTACACGCGGTGAACGAGTTCCCCGTGGCACCACCCAACAACGGCGCGAGGAAGCCCGTCGCGAACGTGTGCACCGTGATCGGACCGCCGGCGAGGGCCGTGGCCATGTCGATCACCCACATCTTCACACCGGCGAGCGCGCCGGCGGGGAAGGTGAACATGTTGGCCGTGACCGTGACCCAGGTCGCATTCGTGCCGTGCGGAATCCAGTCCGGGAAATTCGTGGTCGCCGCGTCAGCGACGATGGTGTAGAAGTCCCAGCCAAGGGTCGGGTCGCTGGTGTCGCTGATGGCGAACAGGAGGCTCGTGGAACCCAGGCCGCCGAGGGCGCCGCCGCGAGCGGTGGCGATCCAGCGCCCGGAGAGGGCGTCATAGCTGACGCGGCCTTGGGTGGTGGACACGATGAGGGTCGGACTCCAGAAGGAATCGAGGTCGACCATCGAAATGACGCCTCCGACTCGGTCCTGGATTTGAACGTTGTTGCTCATCATCGTCATCAGGTGCGCCGGCCCGACGTCACCCGATGCACTGGGCGGGATATAGGAGGCACCAAGCGAGCCCGGGACGTCCGCCTGGGCGGGGAAGCTCAGGTCGAGAGCCGGCTCCGCGCCAAGGCTGGGGCAAAGGACGAGCGGCTCGGCACCTCCGCCTTGCGGCTGAGAAAGCCCGCGCACATCCGTGAGCTTGCCGGGAAGCGGCAGGAACTGGGGCGGCAGCTCGATCGGGAGCTGGGAGGCCTCGGGGATGGCAGTGGCCATCTTCGGGAGTGCGGCTTGGACCTCGAGGAGGTCGCTCCAACTAGCGGAGACCGGGTTGATGAAACTCGTCTCGCTCGGGCGCGCCTGAGGCGCCTGCTGTGCTTGCTTGAATTGCGACTGCTTCGACTGGCCCGCAACCCCGAAGGTGGCGAGCAGGGCCAAGCCGAGGCCGGTGTACGGAAGTGAATGCGCGACTCTCATTGTTGTTGTCCCTACCTGATGATGTGGTTGGTCCGTCTGGGGCTTGAAGGGCGCGAGACCGCGCCCGCTAGATTTCTTGGGCGCATGCGCGTCGATACGAGGATCCGCCGCGCGTGCACCAGTTGACGGAGCAGTCTATCAGGCCCCTGTCAAGCCGCTAGATGCGCCGGGAAATGCCTTCCGGATCGGCGGCCGAAATGGTGGAGAGCCCCGCCCGCGGGGGTACGGAAGTGAGGCGACGGCCACTTCGAAGTCCCCTCCGCCAGCGACACATTCGCAAACGAACGGAACCGAGGGGGTGCTCAGCGCCGTCGCCAACCCGCGCCTCCGCGACCCCTCCTGGTCCCCTGTACGGCGCCCTATTGGAGGACAGCTTGCCTAGATGGCCCAGCTCCGGCCCCTGCGGGGAGGATCGCCCAGGGCACCAACCACCTTCCGGCCACGTCGGGCTGGCCGGACACCTATCCTCCGGCGGCGGATCGCGGGATCACGAACGACCCTCTCGCGACGCGGAGCGGCGACGCCTGGGCTTCCTCCCTTGGCTCGCCCGGTCGGCACCCGGCTCTCGAGTGAAAACGCCGTTGGGTTCTCGATCGACTCGACGGCGAGGTCCACGTCCAGCTCGGGCCAGTAGAGATGCCCTGGACGCGGACGCTCCACGCGCAGCAGGTTCCCCGGGTCACGGCGCCGACGCGCCGACTGCCTTCGCTTCCTTTGGCCAACCCTTGTCGCGCTGGTACGCCTTCACGTCGTGCGGCGCCGGCGCGCCGCCGAGCCAGCGGTGGAACCAGTCGAGGTGCGCGTTGTAGTAGAAGGCCATCTCGCGCCAGCTCGGCCAGTGGCCGGCCTCGGGGTAGACGATCAGGCGCGAGGGCACGCCCTGCTTCTGCAGCGCCGTGAAGTAGCCGAGGCTCTGCGTGTAGGGGCAGCGGTAGTCGAGCTCGCCGGTGATCACGAGCGCGGGCGTCTTGAAGT
This sequence comes from Planctomycetota bacterium, assembly GCA_013140785.1. Taxonomy (GTDB): domain Bacteria; phylum Planctomycetota; class UBA1135; order UBA1135; genus JABFRZ01. Next base: position 8,651 of record JABFRZ010000363.1, read on the forward strand.
TCTCGACGTAGCTCGCGGGCGACCAGCGCGCGTAGTTCTCTTCGTCTTCCCAGGGAATCCCGAGGTCACGCTCGGGGAACCACAGCTCCTCGGTCGCGCCGTAGAACGAGTCGAGGTCGAAGATCCCCATCATCGCGGCCTGGCACGCGAAGCGCTCGGTGTGGCCCTGCATCCACATCATCATGTAGCCGCCGAAGGACCAGCCCATCGCGCCCATGCGCGCGGCGTCCACGAAGGAGAGCTCCGCGAGCGCATCGGTGACCTTCATCAGATCGCGGTAGACGCGCCCGCCGTAGTCGTGCCGGATCGCATCGCAGAACGGCTGGCCGTAGCCGTTCGAGCCGGTCGGGTTGGCGAAGGCCACCACGTAGCCGGCGCCCGGGTAGACCTGCCAATCGCCGCGAAAGGCGTCGGTCCACTGCTGCTGCGGGCCGCCGTGCACGTTGAGGATCAGCGGGTACTTCTTGGCCGGGTCGAAGTCGTGCGGCTTCACGAGGAACACGTGCAGCTTGTTGCCGTCCTCGCCCTCGACCCACAGCTCCTCGGCCGGGCGGATGTCCACCTCGGCTTCGAGCGCGCCGTTGAAGCGCGTGAGCTGCCGGAGTGCGCCGCCGGAGACGGCGCCGGAGACGACGACCGAGTAGAGCTCGTGCGGATCGCCGACGGCGCGCGCGGCGTACACGAGTGTCGAGCCGTCGGGCGTGAGCTCCCAGTGGTCGATCTGAGCGTGTGTCAGCAAGAGTTCGGGCTCGCCGCCCGCGAGCTCGAGCTGGAAGATCGGATTCCTCCCTTGGCGGTCGGCGCTGAAGACCAGCGCATCGCTCCCGTTCCAGGCGAACTCGCCGATCCAGTCGTCGAAGCCGGCGCGGTTCGTGAGATTGCACACCTGGCCGCTCGCGCGCTCCAGCACTGCCAGGCGCCGCAGGTCGGACTCGTAGCCCGGGGTCGCCTGGCTCACGAAGGCGATGTGCTTCCCATCCGGCGAGTACAGCGGCGCGCCATCCCAGCCATCGTTCGCGGCGGTCAGGTTGCGCGCGCTTCCCTCCGTGAGCGCGCCCTCGACCGGCACGACCCACAGGTCCGCGTTGGTCGACTCGGCCTGCTTCTCGTCGTGATTGGAGACGAAGCACAGCTCCTTTCCGTCGGGTGAGAACGCGTAGCCGCGCTCGCCGCCCAGCGAGAAAGTCGGGGCGTCGAAGCGCCCGGGTGTCATGTCCTTGACGACCTCGCCGCTCTCTGCATCCACCAAGAGGACGTGCGTCACGCGTCCGTCGCGCCAGCTCGTCCAGTGGCGGTAGAGCAGCTCGTCCGCAACGTGCACGCTGAGCTTGCCCTCGGGCTCGGTGTTCTTCTTTGGATCGATGCCGGCCTCGGGGTAGATGTCCGCGCTGACGGCGATGTACTTGCCGTCGGGCGAGAGCACGGGATCGGCGACGCCAGTCGGGAACTTCGTGAGCTGGCGCGGCTCGCCGCCGTCGATCGGCATCACGTAGAGCTGGCTCGCGCCCGCGCGATTCGAGCTGAACAGGATCGAGCCGCCGTCGGGCGTGAACTGCGGCGCGCTGTCCTGGTGCTGGCCCTGCGTCATCTGGCGCGCGTCGGAACCGTCCAGGTCCATCATCCAGAGCTCGGTCCAGCTCTTGTCCTCGGCGAGGTCGTAGCGTTTCACTTGAAAGACGACGTGCTTCCCGTCCGGGCTGAGGGCCGGGCTGCCGACCTGTTTCACGCGGTAGAAGTCGGCGATCTCGAAGGCGCGCTTCCCTGCACCCGCGCCCGCGCGCGCGGCCCCGGCCGGGGTCGGGACGGCCAGCGCGCCAACGGTCTCGGG
>JABFRZ010000119.1 GCA_013140785.1 Planctomycetota bacterium
CTGTGGCCGCCGAGCACGTCTCGCCGAGCCTGACGAAGCATCCGCCCCGCCCGCGAAGCCGCAGTAGCGGTTTTTCCGACACGCTCAGTAGGCCCAATCCGAGTGCGCAAGTGGGGCAGCGTCTAGTTCTCGGCGGCGCTGCCTCCACGGAGGTAGGTGCCGATCCATCAGCTCGATGAATCTGTCGTTGTGGTGCTCGATCAGGTGCACCAGCTCATGGACGACGATGTACTCGAGGCACCGCACCGGCTTCTTGGCCAGCTCGAGGTTCAGCCAGATGCGGTGAGCCTCCGTGCTGCACGCTCCCCAACGGGTCTTCATCCGCTTGATCCTCCAGTCGGAGGCGTGCACGCCGAGGATCGGCTCCCACTTCGCGAGCAAGGGCGGAATCCGGGTGCGCAGTTGTTCGCGATACCACTGCAGCAACACCCGTTCGCGTCCTTCCGCGTCCGTGTCGGGGCGGACGCGCAGCTCGAGGAAGCTCCGGGCGCGTAGCCCGACCTTCCCTGCCCCCTGGTGAGCCACGACGCGCAGCCGATACCGACGCCCGAGGAAGTAGTGGCTCTCGCCACTGACCATCTCGCGCCTCGATTGACGGGACTGGGCCGCAAACCTCGTCTGTTGCCTCTTGATCCATCCCAGCTTGTCGATCACCGCCAAGCGCACGGCGTCATCGCTCACGACCAAGGGTGCGGCCACTCGCACCCGACCATGAGGCGGGTACACGCCCAAGTGCAGGTTCTTGATGTCCTTGCGGACGATCTGGACCTCCAGGCCGCGGATGCAGATGGCCACCGCCTCAGTACTCATCCTGGTTCCTCACCAACTCGAGGAGCCGTTCCACACGTTCCTCCAGCGACTCAGCAGGAATCGGCGGGTCGTGGACGAGCTCGGCCTTGGTGATGTCCATGCCGCTTGCCCCACGCGCCGCAGGCGTCTGGAGCGCGGCACGGATGCGGTCGTAGAGGCTCTTGCCGGCGTCGCGCGCCGCCTTGCCGAGGACGTGCAGTGCCCGCGTGACGAGCGCATCGTCGTGGCCGCGCTCCTCGCGCAGGAACGCTCGCAGGAGATCTTCTTCGACGTTGCTGTTGCCCTCGCGCTCGTTCCAGTCGCCGAGATAGGCGTAGTCGAGCTGCTCGCGGAACAGCTTCACCACGCGGGCCTGCGTCGCCCTCTCGCGCTGGCCTTCTTCCTGCCCGGCTGCAGCGCGCACAACAGCGCCCGGCCCTTGACCGTCAGCCGATACTTCTGGGAACGACTGTTCGGCTTGTCGGGGATCGTCATCTCCATTGCGCCCAGCGCGAGGGCCGGGGTGAGGTAGAGCTTGCGAAAGTTGTCCTCGCCCTTCAGGACGAGGGATTCCTGCAGCTCCTTGCGCGTCATGGCTCCGCGGCAAGCCACGAGCAGCTTCGCGACTTCACCCGTGACTTCACCTGCGACTGCCCCTGCGACTTCATCTCCTGCCCGTAGAGCGCGAGATCGAGCCCGGTCCGGCACTTGGCCTCGTCGTGCGCCTTGAGCAGCAGCGAACCCGAGCCGCAGGTGGGGTCGTGGATCGCCTGGCCGGCGGACTTGGCCTCGCCCACGCCGATGACCTTGGCCATGATGCGCGAGACTTCCGCGGGCGTGTAGAACTGGCCCTTGCTCTTGCCTGATTCCGTGGCGAAGTGCCGCATCAGGTACTCGTAGGCATCCCCGAGCAGGTCGTCGCCCTCGGCGCGATTGCCGCGGAAGTCGAGCGCCGGAGTGTCGAAGATGGAGACGAGGTTGGAGAGGCGGTCCACCATCTCCTTGCCCTTGCCGAGCTTGTCCGGGTCGTTGAAGTCGGCGACGTTGATCACGCCCACCAGGTCGTTGGCTTCGGCGAGCCGGTCGATGATCTTCATCATCTTCTCGCCGATCTCCTTGTCGCCCTTCAACGCGACCATGTCCGCGAAGCTAGCCTCCTTCGGCACGTCCAGCAGATAGCCCTTCTGACTCGCCCCCTTGTCCGAGACGTACTTCACGAACAGCAGCACGAGGACGTAGTCCTTGTACTGCGAGGCATCCATGCCGCCGCGCAGCTCGTCGCAGCTCTTCCACAGGGACGAGTAGAGTTCGGACTTCTTGATCGGCATGGGGCAGGTTGGTCAGGCGGCAAGCTGGCTGACGAAGTCCTCGAGCATGTCCCGAGTTTGCCCTCGGCCGCTCGTGTGCAACAGTCCCGAGGGAGCTGACCGCTCAGCTCGCCGCCGCGGCCGCCGTCGCCGCGCGGCGCCAGGCGAGCGCCACCAGCCAGAAGGCGAACAGGCGCAGCTCGGGGGCCAGCTCGTCGTCGAGCTCGATGCGCGCGCTGCGGCCGAAGAAGCCCAGGGCGCGGATCTCGCCGAGGGAGCGGCCGCGCTGCGTGAGGGCGAACGAGCGGCGGAAGAACGAGCTCGGGTCGAGGCGGTACTCCTGGTCGCCGTGCGCGAGGGTGAAGCCGTGCCGGAACGCGCCGGCGGCCTGGCCGGTGGCGAGCGTCTCGCTGCCGTTCGTCAGGTGGAACTTCGGGTGCCAGAAGCCCTCGCGACGGATCGGCAGGCGCCGGCCGCCGAGCTCGAGCGCGCCGCGCTCGCTCCAGGAGCCGAACTCGACCTTGCCGACGACCAGGCCTCGCTCCTCGATGCGATAGCTGCGCGCCAGCCAGCCGACGGGATCCGCACGCCACATCGTCCGCATTGTAGGGCCGCGCGAGCGCGTTGAGACGCGCGCAGCGCGGGAGTACGATCCGCACGCCACAAGGAGGCGCGCATGAACACCCAAGCGGTCGTCGATCTGCTCAACGAGATCATGGAGATGGAGCTCGCCGGAGTCGTGCGCTACACGCACTACTCGCTCATGGTCTACGGCTACAACCGCATCCCGATCACGACCTGGCTGCGCGGCGAGGCCACGACCTCGATGGCGCACGCGACCGAGGCGGGCGAGCTCGTGACGCAGCTCGGCGCGCACCCTTCGCTCGGCATCGGGCCGCTGCTAGAGACCCACGAGCACGACATCGGCGCGATCTTGCGCGAATCGATGGAGCACGAGCAGCAGAGCCTCGCGCTCTACAAACAGCTCCTGAAGGCCGTGACGGGCGACTCGGTGCTGCTCGAGGAATACGCGCGCAAGATGATCGCCGAGGAGGAGCGTCACCTCGGCGAGGTGGACAAGATGCTGCGCACCCCGGGCGACATCGAGGCCTTCGTCGGGCGCTCGAAGGCCAAGGCGAAGAAATGAGCGCGCGGGCCGGGCGTCAAGGGCGGAGCGCCCACGCCGGCCCGAGCCGGCGCGGCTTGGTGC
>JABFRZ010000215.1 GCA_013140785.1 Planctomycetota bacterium
AGCCCGGCCAGCGCGATCCCGAGCCACGCGCTCGGGCTCGGGCGCTCGCCGAGCGCGAGCCCGAACAGGATCGGCAGGGCCGTCCCAATCACGGCCGAGAGCGGCGCCACCTCGCTCGCGCTGCCGATGGCGAGCGCGGGATAGAGCGTGAGCGCGGCCATGCCGCCCGTCAACCCGGCGACGACACCCCAGCCCAGGGTCGTGGCGTCAGGGAAGTGCGGCACCGTCCAGGGCGCCGAGAGCGCGAGTAGCGCGAGCCCTGTGAGCTGCACCACGAGCACGACGGAGAGCACGGGCGCGCGGCGCGAAGCCAGGCCGCCGAAGAAGTCGCTGGCCCCGAAGGACAGCGCGGCACACAGCGAGAGCAGGATGGGCACAGGCGGCGAGAGGATAGCGCGCTACACCGCGCAGTCCCCGCCGCAGCCATCCGAGCAGCGACCCGCCGCGCGTCGTCGGGCCTCCATGATCCCGCCGCGCGCGTCGAAGGCGAAGGTGCAGCAGGCCTCGAGGCGCGCGCGCAGCTTCTCGCGCGCGCGCTGCACGCGCGACTTCGCGCCCGAGAGGCTCAGGCCCGTGCGCGCGGCGAGCTCGGCCTGGGTGCGGCCTTCTAGATCGACCCAGCGCAGGGCCGCGGCGTCCTCGGGCTCGAGCTCGGCCAGGAAGTCCTCGAGCCAGCTCGCCACGGTGCGCTCGAGGCTCGGGTCCGGATCGTCTGCGCGTTCGGCGAGCTCGTCCCTTTCGTCCTGGAGCGGCGCGCCCTCGGCCGGGAGCGGTTCGCCCGCGCGCCCGCGGCGGCGCAGGTGATCGACCAGCACGTTGCGCGCGATGCGGCCGACCCACGCGCGCACGCTGGCCGCGTCCACGAGCGTGTCGAGGCGCTCGTGGACGCGCACGAAGGTCTCCTGCACCAGGTCCTCGGCGTCGGCGGCGTTGCGGGTCTCGCGCTCGAACCAAGCCGAGAGGCGCGCGCTGGAATCGCGCCACAGGCCCTCGAGTTCGGGAGCGGGGCTCATTGCGGCCATGCTACGAGCAACACGGTTACGAGCAGCACGTCGGTGCGCAGCAATCCGCAGCCTGGCCCGCGCGCGACGGGGCCTCGCTGACCTCCTGGTGCGCCCGGAACAGCTCCCAGCGCACGCCGCTCGGATCGGTGGCCCAGAACTGGTCGAGCTCGCTGTAGCAGCACTCGACGTGCTCCGCGCCGCTGGTCGGAAAGCCGGCCTGCGCGAGGCGCTCGCGCGCCGCGTGCAGCGATTCCGCGTTCGGGAAGAGCACCCCGAGGTGCTGCACGGCGCCACTGGCCCGCACGAACGTGCGGCGCGCGTTCAGGCCCAGCACGAGGCCGAGCTCGCCCGGTCCGAAGCGCACGTAGTCGGGCTGTATGAGCAGGGGCTCGGCCCCGAACAGGGCGCGGTAGAAGCTGCTCGAGCGCTCGACGTCGTCGGTGTCGATCGAAGCGTGGGCGGCTAGGCGCAGGGCGGTGGAGGAGGTGGTCATGTTTTTTCTCTTTCTGCCGGTCTCTTCCGGCCCGCTGGAGACGGGCGGGGGCCGCAAAGGACGCACACCGGGATGCCCATCTCGTTGATAATCTGCCGCGCAGCCCATGACCACCACCCTCGAACCCGTGCGCCCGATCCAGCTGGCGGAGATCCGCGCAGCGCGCGAGCGCATCGCCAAGACCATCGTGCGCACGCCGCTGGTGCGCCTCGACCTCGGGCCGGGCTTTCCAGACGTGCGCCTCAAGCTCGAGAACCTGCAGCCGATCAACGCCTACAAGCTGCGCGGCGCGGCCAACGCGGTGGCCATGCTCTCCGAGGCCGAGCGCGCGCGCGGCGTGTGGACGATCAGCGCGGGCAATGCGGGCCAGGGCGTCGCCTACGCGGCGCGGCAGGCGGGCGTGCGCTGCACGGTCGTCGTGATCGAGACGGCGCCGACCTCGAAGGTCGAGCGCATGCGCGCGCTCGGCGCGAGGCTCGTCCCCGTGAGCTACGACACGGCCTGGAAGACGCTCGAAGCCCGCGCCTATCCGGGCGTCGAAGGCACCTTCGTGCACCCCTTCGACGACCACAACTTCATCGCTGGTCACGCGACGATGGGCCTCGAGATCCTCGAAGACGCGCCCGACACCGCGGCCGTCGTGGCCAGCATCGGCGGTGGTGGCCTGATCGTCGGGGTCGGTAGCGCGCTCAAGGCGCTCGCACCCGGGATCAAGGTCTTCGGCGCGGAGCCGGAGACGGCCGCGCCCCTCGCGCTCTCGCTCGCGCTGGGCTCGCCGCAGAAGTTCAAGGACTGGAAGCCCTCGTTCGTCGATGGCGCCGGCGGCCAGAGCGTCTTCCCGCGCATGTGGGAGCGGATGCGGCCGGTGGTCGATGGCAGCATCGTTGTGAGCCTCGCGGACATCACGAAAGCGATGCGCCTCGTAGCCGAGAAGGCGCGCGTGATCGCCGAGGGCGCGGGCGCGCTGGCGGTGGCGGCGGCGCTGAGCGGCAAGGCGGGCGCGGGTCCGGTGGTCGCGATCGTTTCGGGCGGGAACGTGGACCTGGAGAAGTTCTGCGAGCTCATCGGCTCCGCCGCGGGATGATGGAGCCTTGGACACGCGCTGCACGTCGGGGAAACGGCGGCTCGGCTCGCTGGAAACTGGCGGGGCAGCAACGCAGGTTCGCCGTGCGAAAGTTGTCTGACGACTGTCCCTTGCCCTTGGACGGTGCCCTCGCGCCGGGAATGATCTCTGCATGAGCGTCGCGGGTCTCGCGCAGGGTCTGCCCGAGCCGCCCTACTACGCCGTGGTCTTCAGCTCGGTGCTCGCGAGCACGGTCCAGGCGCCCGGTGAGAGCGGCTACGGGGCGATGGCCGAGCGCATGCTCACGCTGGCGCACGAGCAGCCGGGCTTCCTCGGTATCGAGTCGGTGCGCGACGCGGCCGGGGTCGGGATCACCGTGTCCTACTGGCGCGACGAGCCCTCGATCGCGCACTGGAAGCGCAACGCCGAGCACCTCGTGGCCCAGGCGCGCGGCCGGGGCGAGTGGTACGGGGCCTTCGAGCTGCGCGTGGCGCGCGTGGAGCGCGCCTACGGGAAGCGCGCCGACTGCAAGCGCGACGGCCCTGACGTAGCCCGGTGAGCGCGCGCAAGCTCGTGCGCGAGCGCTGCGGCGGGCTCGAGCTCGAGCTCGAGACGCTGGCCGACCTCGATTCGGCGGTGAACGAGCTGCTCGCGCGCGAGGTCGCGCATCCCGGCGAGCTCGAGCGCGACCTGTGCCCGTACTTCGGCGTGGTCTGGCCGGCCGCGCGAGCTCCCCCGC
>JABFRZ010000330.1 GCA_013140785.1 Planctomycetota bacterium
GCCCCGTTCCCCTCCGCCGGAGTCGGGCCCGCGCCCGCCCCGCCGCTGCCGAAGCGAGCGAGCGTGCCGGTCGATCCGGCGCTCGAGGAGTTCCGCAAGAAGCGAGGGTACTGAGGCCGGCTCGGCCTCCAGCGCATCGGCGCCGGCTGCAAGATGTCCATCCGCTGGAAGATCATCGCCGTTCTCGGCGTCGTGACGATCCTCTACGCGGGGATCGATCACCTCTCGCTCCGCTTCCTCTTTGCGAAGCAGTCTGAGCACATCGGACGCGAACGCGCAGAGGAAGACCTGCAGCAGGTGCTCTCCAGTCTCGAGGGTGAGAAGCAAGAGCTGGCCGAGTTGGCCGCGGCCTGGGCCGACTGGCTCGCCTCCGCCGGCTCCGATGCCCTGGGCGACTCGCTCGGGACGCAACTGATGGTGGGCTGCAACGTGCACGTGCTCTACCTGTGCGCGGCCGACGGCCGGGTGCTCCACCATCGGGTCCTCGACCCGGAGACGGGGAGTGAGATCCAGCTGCGTCAGCTCCCGGGGCACGCCCTCGGCGTCAATCACCCGGCCTTGGCCTGGTTCGACGGTCAACCGGAGCGTCGCAGTCTGGCGGCGACAGACAAGGGGATCCTGGCCCTGGCCTCGCGGCGCACGGCCGAAGAGTTGCCGGGCGGGACCTTGATCCTGGGGCGCTTCCTGGACTCGGCCTGCCTGGCTCGGGTCGCGGAGCGCCAAGGGGTTCGCCTCGAGCTCCTGGCCGGCGACTGGGCGGCGCAAGGCGCGGATCCCGCGATCGTCGAGGCCAGTGCGCGCAGCGAGGGGGGCGTCGTGTTCGGCGCCGCGACGGCCGAGGCGCTCAGCGTCGGGCGCACGCTCGTGGACTGGGAGGGCCGCGATACGCTCCTGCTCGAGGTCGAATCCCCGCGGCGGTCCGACTCTCGCGACGCGAAGTTCAAGGGCTACGTGCTGCTCTCCTCCCTCGCGACGGCCCTCATCCTGACGTTCGTCCTCATGCGATTGCTCGAGCGCGTCGTGGTGCGCCCTCTCGGTCTGCTCACGCACCACACCGTGGAGGTCGGGAAGGGGAACTCGGCCGTCGCGCCCCTGGACCTCGCGAGCCAAGACGAGCTCGGGACCCTGGCCCGCGAGTTCGGGCGCATGCTCGAGCGTCTCGAGGTGCTGCGCCGCGAAGCCTCGAATGCCTCGCGTCAGGCGGGCATGTCCGAGGTCGCGACGTGCGTTCTGCACAACGTGGGCAACGCCTTGAACAGCGCCACGGTCGCGGCCGGCCTGGTCCGTTCGGGGGCCCAGGCCTTGGCGGTCGACGACTTGGTCCAGCTGGCGGAGGTCCTCGAACACGAGGCTCACGACCTGCCCGGCTTCCTGGCGAGCGAGGGGCGTGACAGGAAGCTGGTGGCCTTTGCCCGGGAGCTCGGGGACGGTCTGAGCTCCCAGCGGCGAGGACTTCTCATGGAGCTCTCGCGCCTGGACGAGACGATCCAGCGCATCGTCCTCCTGATCACGACCCAGCAGTCCCTGGCGGGAGGACGCGGGTTCCCGGAGCGAGTCTCCTTGGCTGCTCAGCTCGACGAGGTCGTGGAGCTGACCCGCTCCGCTGCGAGCTCGGGTGTTGTCGAGTGGCGACGCGAGTACGAGGACGTGCCCGAGACCGTCACCGACCGCCATCGCCTCGTGGAGATCCTCTTGGTCCTGATCCGCAACGCACGTCAGGCCGTGGAGGAATCGGGACGAGCGGATGGAAGCGTTACCCTGCGCATCCGTCGCTCCGGAGAGCGTCGCGTGTGCGTCGAGGTCGAGGACAATGGAGCGGGCATTGCGCCCGAGAACCTCACGCGCATCTTCGCCGGCGGCTTCACCACCAAGAAGACCGGCCTCGGGTACAGCCTGCACCACGCCTGCAACGCCGCGACCGAGCTCGGGGGGACGCTCTCGGGCGAGAGCGCCGGGCCGGGAGCCGGAGCGTGCTTCCGTCTGGAGGTCCCGCTCGTCCAGGTGCCCACCGCGCTCAGGCCGGCGAGCGCGCGCGCCTCGATGGAGTCACCTGTGCCGGTCTGAACGCCGAGGCCGAGTCGGGCCGAAACGGTCAGCCCGCTCTACGGATTTCGCCCGTCGCACCGTCCGCGGGCGATTTCTCCGTGAGGCGTCGAGGGCGCGCTTCCAGAGCCGCATTGATCAGGTCGCAGAGCTCCTGCAACTGGTCTCCCTTGCGGAGGCGGCACGGGCCGCTCTCGCGCCCGGCGGCGACGTCCGCGAGGTAGCGCTCGAAGCGGTAGATCGGTCCGGCGAGGCGGAAGGTGAGCAGCACGCCGATCGCGAGCACGCTCGGCAGCAGCACCAGGAACGAGAAGACGAAGACCTCGGTCAACAGCTCCGGGAGCACGCTCCGGATTTCCTCGCCGCTGACGGGCAGCTCCTGCGACAGGTACATGAGGCGGTTCGCCAGGAGCAGCACCTGCGAGCACAGCGCCAGGGTCGAAACACCCATGAATCCGAGTACCAGCTTCAGCTGCAGGGCCGGCTTGGGCAGCCGGTTCTTGCGGGCAGGGGACATGGGGCTCTACCGCTATCGAGCCGGGCTGGTCGGCGACTGGAGTGCCCCTTTGGCGAGGCGGCGCCAGGCGGCCGGATCGGAACCCGCGTCGACTCTCGTGATGCTGCGCAGCGCCAGGAGTGCCGCCCGTTGCACCGCGGGCGCGGGGTCCTTCAGCCGCTCGGTCAGCGCCGGAACCGCCCTCCATGAGCCCAGGTGCCCGAGCACCGAGCACGCGAGCACCACCAGCTCGGTCTCCTCGCGCTCGAGCCCGTCGGCCACGCCGTCCGCGAGCTCGTGCCGAAAGACGCGCCACTTCGAGATCTCCATCAGCGCGTTGGCCGCCCGACCGGGGACGCCGTTCGCCACGTTCTCGAGGAGCTTGGGGGCCGTGCCGCGGCGCCATTCCTCGGCCTTGCGCTGCCATTCCTGCCAGCGCCGGGGGTCGCCCGAGTAGCCGAGGTTCGTGGTCGAGCGCAGGGCCGCGAGGGCCCTCTCGGAGACGGCCCGGCTCGAATGTCCGAGCAGGTCGATCAGGATGGGCAGGGCCTCCACGTCCTCTAGGGAATCGGCGACCTCGATGCCGGAGAGCAGCATCTCTGGCTCTCCGGATTGCAGATAGTCGCGCGTAACGGAGAGGACCGCCTCCGCCATCGGATGGGGCAGCCTCCGCCCCATGCGAGCGAGCTCCGCGAGGATCAGCGGATCCGCTTCCGGGTTCCCTCCGAGCAGGCCCGTGAGGATCCAGAGGCGCTGCTCCGAGGTCTCCCCGCTCACGGCCCAGATGATCCCGGCCAGGAGCGCGTCCGGAGCGGATCGGTAGGCTCGCAGGACCTCTTCGCGCGCTGCCGCGTGGCGCTCGAGGATGCTCTCGAAGGCCTCCTGCAGGTCGTCCCTCCGCGCGCGCGCGATGCGGGTCTGGCCTTCGTCCAGCAACCACACCAGGTGCGGGAGGTCGCGCGGCTCGCCCACCTTGCCGAGCAGTCCGAGGACTGTGAGGCGCCGCGCCTCGTCGCCGTCCACGCGCCGCAGGAAGTCCAGGAGCGGTTGCGCGGGCTCCATCCCGAGCGCGTGGCGAACCTCCGAGGCTTGGGAGGGATCCAGCTCGAGCCACTCGAGCGGCGCGTCGTGCCCCTCACGGTGCGGCGCGCGCCGCGTGACGAGGGCTTCGAAGAGCGCCGGGATGGCTTCCGGCCCGAGGCGCACGAGGCGCTCCGAGCGCGTATCCGCCTCGGGTGTGGAGAGCTCGTGACCGACGGCGAAGTCGAGCGAATCCGGGACACGTTCGGTGCCAGGAGCCTGCGCGAAGGCCGCGCCGGCGAGCGCGCTGAGGAGTCCGGAGAGACGAAGGGGGAAGAGCCGCATGGGGACCCACGACGGGGGCGTCACTCGGGTGGATAGAAGGCACTGTCCAGCACGAAGGCGACCTGGAACATGACGGACTTGGAGAAGGTGCTCACCGTGCCTGTGAACTCCTTCTCGATGTTGAAGAGCGTCTTGTACTTGATGTACATGGTCCACTCGCCGTGGGCCCGGGTGTACTCGTCGTCGGGTGGCTCGAGCTTCGGCATCGGGAAGGGCGAGAAGAACTTGACCTTCGTGTGCTCGAACTTCTCGAACGGACCCTGGTAGGTGGCCTTCTGATTCGCGAGGTCCGTGTAGGTGACCGTGAAGGTCCACGAGCTCTTCACGCCGGCCTCGGCCAGCGGCTTGAGCGTCGACTTGTCGATTCCGAGGAGCTGCTCGGGAGGGCCGCGGTTCTGGCGAACCTGCGCGGGAATCTCCTGGATCTTCCAGCCGAGCACGCGCGGCATGGGCGCGGAGCCGAGCTCGTCGCCCGTGTTGCAGTGCAGGCGCACCAGGGGGTCGAGCGCCAGCGTGTTCGCCACCAGTGCACCGAAGATCTCGAAGTCCTTCCCCACGGCCACGTGCGCGTCGGGCGCGTAGACCGTGCCGTAGAAATCGCTCCTCGCGCGCAGCTCGAGCTCGGTCGCCGACGGGGCGCCCTGCAACGAGAGCTGGCTCGTGTCCTGGCTCTGGGTCTGGACGCGCGAGTCCTGGCTCAAGTGCGCGTTCTCTGTCACGAAGACATCGACCGCGCCGCCTTCGTTGTTCACCAAGAGGAGCGCCTCGGCGTCGAGCGTGAGCTGGCCCACGACCAGGCTGCCCGGCCCCTGCAGCACGAGCTCGCGGCCTGGCGCCACTTGGATGCCCTCGTAGCCCAGCGTCCCGGGCGGCAGGACCCTGGGGATCGAGGAGTCGTGCACGATGGCCGGCAAGAGATCGACGTCCGGGACCTTCACCTCTTCGAGCTCGAGGGGCGCGGGACGCGCGCTCTTGTCGCCCGTGATCACGACCCCCAAACCCGTGCTGACGCACGCGTCGGGTCCGGGAGTCACGTCACCGTAGATCGTGAGTGTGGACCCGCCGCTCGTGAGCGAGATGGGGCCGTTCGAGCCCAAGACGCCGTTCTGGCCGGTGGTGGGTCCGAGCGGCGTGGGCTTGGGCGAGATGAAGGGCGGCGTGACCTTCGGGATGCCCGCGAAGTAGTCCACGACCGAGTCGTACTCCTCGTCCACGAAATCCTCCTGCACGCCCTTCGGGCCGCCGATCATCGTCGCTGGCGGTTCCTCGAAGCCATCGTCGTCGGTGAAGTCGTCCCAATCGACTTCGGGCAGTTGGTGCGCGCGGTAGTCGAGCACCGCGTCGTAGGAGTAGTTGTTTCCCGCGACCTTGTAGTAGCGGTAGAAGAGCTCCTCGTAGAAGAGCAGCTTGTTCTTGGTGTCGACGACGAGGAAGGGATACGCCGGATCGATCGTGATCGCGCCGCCCTTCACCTGGTCGAAGTAGGGCTGCTCTGGGTCGTAGCCGTCCACCAGGAAGGGCGCGTCGATCGAGATCTCCTCGTCGGCGAAGATCCCGGGGATCTCCTCGACGCGCTCCACGACCACCTCGAGCGTGGCGCGCCCGGCCGAGCACAGCCCCGTGCTGCGCAGGACGAGCAGGCCGTCCGCGCGCTCGGTGGCGTCCACCCAGGCAAGACCGTCGCCCACCAGGGCCGGGGCTTCGATCGAGCCGATCTGGCCGCTCATGCCTGCGCCGAGACCGAAGTAGGCCTGGCTCAGGCCGGCCTCGGCGAGATAGAAGGCGCGCTTGTCGTCCACCGCGTGGCTCTGGCGCGCGGTCGTGGCCTGCGTGATGCGCAGCAGGCCGAGCGAGATGCCCGCCACCGAGGCGACCACCACCAAGGCCAGGATCAGCGCTCCGCCGCGGCGCTCGTGAGCTGCTTCTGCGTGATGGAGATGGATCACGGCACCACCTCCGGGACCGGGTTGCGGCAGGTGACGGTCGTCTGCGCCGTGCGCGTCACGAGCCGGCCGTTGCCGTCGACGCGCTCCAGGGTGATACGGATGTGCACTGCGTTGCGGTCCACCACGAAGCTGAGTCCCTTCTCGTCGATCAATCCGTTGCCGTTGTCGTCCATGCCGTTCGGGAGCTCGCCCTCGAGGTAGGGGCGCACGAGGTGGGTCAGGACCACGCGCTGCTCCGGGCCGGCCTCCGGAGTGCGCGTCCAGTACGCCTCGTTTTCGAGCTGCTCGAGCGCGATCTTCTCCGGGTCGCTCCAGATGACCTCACCGTTCTCGATCCCGAGGTGCATCTGGAAGGTGAGCTCTTCGGTCGAGAGCGGCGCCTCGGCGGCCGGCGCCAGGGACTCGCGCGAGGAGCTCATGACCGCGCGGGCGATGCGCTCGAGCACGATCTGGCAGCGCTCCTCGACCAGGACCTCCGAGGTCGAGGCCTGGGTCGTATCCGCGGCCGAGTCCAGGACCGCGAAGCCCTTGTAGGCGAGGATCCCGAGGAGCGAGACGGCCAGCAGGACCTCGAGCAGAGTGAGGCCACTCTGTGTCGAAGGCCGCGTCGGAGGTTGCGAGAGCCGCATCAGTACCGATACTCCGTGAACAGAGTGAACATGCGCAGGGTGCGGGGCCCGAACTGGCCCTGCCAGCGGACGACGGCGACCACCGGCAGGATGCGGTTGTCGCCGGAGTGATCCAGGCTGTCGACTGCTCCGTCCCCGTTGAGGTCCTGCGGGAGGCCGAGGGCCGCATCTTCGATGTCCTCGCGTAGCTGCCACTCCGGGACCAGCGCTCCGGCCGGGGCGGCGTCGAAGAGTGGCAGCAGGATCTCTCCTACGCGCCCGTCGAGGTCGCCCTCGAGCGGGCGGAGCCCAGGAACGTCGAAGGAGTTTCCAGGTGCCGTGCCCGGCCCTAGGGGATCGTTGAAGGGCTCCTGGTCGAAGAGCGCCACCATCTGGCGGAAGTCCTCGTTGCGCAGCGTTTCCAGGATCGAGCGCACGGCTTCGGCCGCGCGCGCGTTGTCGCCGTTCACCGTCCGTTGCCTGGCGGCCGTGGTCAACGTTCCGAGCATCAGCGAGGCTGCCACCAGGATGATCGGCATGGCGATGACCACCTCGACCAATGTGACTCCCCGACGCGCGTTCGCTCTGCGCCCGCTGCGAGGTTCGAGCTTCAAGGTTGTGAGTCCTCCATCCACGAATCCCGACGCCAGGAGCCGGCCCCCCTCGGCCGTGAATCACAATTCGTTTACCTGGGGAGTCGAACTGAAGCGCTTTTCAGAACCCGAGGAACTCTTCGGGGGCGGTTGCCCTCCTCGTGCGAGTTCGAGCTTCAAGCCCGACTCACTCTGTCCCTCCTTACCCCGAGTCGCTCGCTCTCTTGCGCGCGGCGTTCGACGAGGGCGAGGCAGTCACGTGGACGACGACGAGTTCCATGCCAACGAGGCCCCAGCCACTCGAATCGCTTTCCGACCTTGACCAGCACATCGGCGTGAAGCGCCCGGCCGTGCCGGTCGATCCGGCGCTCGAGGAGTTCCGCAAGAAGCGCGGGTACTGAGAGGAGCGGATGAGGTGGTGCGGCCTACCGGAGGCGCGCTGCGCTTCCTCCGCGCCGGTCGATCCTGCGCGTCACAGCTCGATGCGCCGGTCGAACACCATCGCGCGGTCCACGCGCGCGTCGAGCGTCTCGAGCACGGTCCACACGTCGGGCTGCGGCTTGGCGCGGTAGAGCTCCTGCTCGCCGCTCCGCACCACGACGTCCTGGGTCGGGTCGATCATGCCCGCGTGCAGGAAGAGGGTGATGCCGCTGGCACCGCGCGCCGTGCCACGCGTCTCGAGCGCAATCTCGTTGCCGCGGCGCGTCGCGCGGATCGTCTGGTTGTCGAGCGGGTCCTTGCAGCCCAGCCAGTAGAAGCAGGGCTTGCCGAGGCGGGTCACGAGATCGGAGGGCTCGCGTTCGGGTGCGGGCGCGCTCACGTACTCCCACACGACCGTTTCCGGGAAGGTGTCGCGCGTCTCGGCCAGCAGGTAGTCGAGCGCGGCTTTCGGCTCGCCGGGCGGGAAGGCGTGCGCGAGGCCCGGGTAGGACTGGAAGCGGATGCGCGCGTAGCCGCCGGGATCGCCGCGCGCGAGCTCGGCTAGCCGGTCGGCCACGTACAGGTACGTGCCCGGCATGCAGTTCTCGTCCACCAGGCCGATCGCGTAGGCCATGGCCAGGTTGCGCACGTTCGGCAGGAGGCCGTGCTGGATCGCGCGCACGGCTGCCTTGTCGGCGACCTGGCTCTTCGGCGCGGCCATGAGCACGCCCGAGAACGGCGCCGCGCCCGCGAAGAGGTCGGCGTGCCGTCCGGCGAAGAACCACGAGCCCGAGCCACCCATGCTGAAGCCCGCCACCACCACGCGCTCCGGATCGACCTCGAGGTGCAGCTTGGCGGTCTCGATCAGAGACAGCACGAAGCGCTCGCCGTGCACCGTGTTCCAGGTGTCGTGCACCAGGCGAATCCCCTGTGGGTAGAGCCCGATGCAGCTCTTGCGCTCCCAGTTGGAGCGCGCCTCGTCGGCCGAGCCCTGGCCTTCGCCGCCACCGTGCAGGCCCACCAGGAGCGGCGCGTTCTTCGGGCCGCTCGCGACCGTGCACCAGGCCTCGCCGTAGGGCGTCTCGAAGGTGAGCTTGCCCTTGGCGAGCGCGGGCTTCGGAGAGTGCTTCTTGGCCGCGGCCCACAGGAGCTCGACCATCTGCTCGCGGGCTCCCTCGGGCAGCATGCCCAGAGCGCGTGCTCGCTCCTCGAGCTTTGCGCGTGCGCTCGCGTCCCACTCGAGGAAGCGGTTGGCTGGCCTCGCCTTCCACCAGTCCTCCGCCAGGGCCGTGACGCCCTTCACGAGCGTTCGATCGAGCGGCGGCGGCTTCTTCTGTGCGTGCGCGAGACCGGTGAGGAGGACTGCGGCGAGCAGGCCCCGCGCAATGGTGGAACGGTCCATGCTCTCCATGCTCATTGGAGTCTAGCTGCTGGCCGAGCAATACGGTGCGGAGGCGCGCCACGGCATCCGCTATGCTCCCGCGCGCTTGGCCCGCATCTCCGCCGTCAGCGCAGTGGTGTGCAATTACAACGGCGAGAGCTACCTGGCCGGGTGCCTGGAGTCGGTGCTGGCGCAGGGGGTGGACGAGGTACTCGTGGTGGACGACGCCTCGAGCGATGGCAGCGTGGCGCTGGTGCGTGCACGCTTCCCGCGCGTGCAGGTGATCCGGCTCGAGAAGAACAGCGGGCCGTGCGCGGCGCGCAACGCCGGCATGCGCGCGGCGCGGAATCGCTGGGTGCTGGCAGTGGACAACGACGCCGTGCTGGAGCCCGACGTGCTCGCCAAGTTGCGCTCTTCGCTCGAGACGCGGCCCGAAGTGTGTCTGGCGCAGCCCCGCAGTGTGCTGTTCGACGAGCCCACGCGCGTGCACTACGACGGCGGCGGATTCCACTACCTCGGGCTGATCGCGCTGCGCAACGCCTACACGCCGCTGGCCGAAGCCGAGGGCGTCGGCGTGGTCGAAGCCGACGCGCTGGTGGCGATCTGCGCGCTGCTCGACCGCGAGGTGGTGCTCGGACTCGGCGGCTACGACGAGGAGCTCTTCTATCTGGCGGAGGACCTCGACCTGTCGCTGCGCCTGAAGCTCGCGGGCGAGCGCCTGGTCTCGGTCGAGGAGGCCCTCGTGCGCCACCGCGGGGGCACGGCCGGGCTGTCCTTCCGTGGCGGCGGCTACCCGCGCCGACGCGTGTACCTGCACGCGCGCAACCGGCGGCGGATCCTCCTGAAGTGCTACCGCGCGCGCACGCTGCTGCTCGTCTTGCCGGCCTTCGCGCTGTACGAGCTCGTGTGGCTGCTCTTCGCGCTGAAGCAGGGCGAGCTCGGGGCCGTGATCCGCGGGCGTTTCGACTTCCTGCGCGCGCTCCCGAGCACGCTGCGCGCGCGCCGCGTCGTGCAGGCGCGCCGCAGGCTGCGCGACCGCGAACTCCTGTGTGGCGGGCCGCTGGTGCTCTCGCCTTCCCTGGTGGCGAGCGGCGGAACGCGCGGGGCGGCGCGGCTCCTGGATCGCTGCTTCCGCGCCTGGTGGTGGCTCGTGCGGCCGTTATGCGGTTGATCGCGGCGCAGGAGAGCGGAGACTAGCTCGCGCGATGCGGATCCTGTTCTTGGTGCACGACTTCCTGCCGGCCCATCCGAGCGGGACCGAGGTCTACACCGGCGCGCTGGCGCTGCGCCTGCGGGAGCGCGGGCACGAGGTGCGGATCTTCGCCACCGAAAAGGACATCGCGCGTCCGCATCTTTTCCTCAGCCAGCGCGAGTGGCAGGGCCTGGTCGTGCACGAGCTCGTCAACAACCTCTTCTACGAGGATTTTCGCGAGACCTGGGACTTCCCGCCGGCCGAGCGAGCCTCGGAAAGGTGCTCGACGAGTTCCGGCCGGACGTGGTGCACGTCATGCACCTTCTCTATCTCTCCGTCGGCTGCGTCGAGGAGGCGCACCGGCGCGGCCTCGCGGTGTTCTTCACGCTGCACGACTACTGGC
>JABFRZ010000319.1 GCA_013140785.1 Planctomycetota bacterium
GACCGAGACGAGTGAGCTCTTCGACCTCGCCGCGGACCTCTCCGAGGCGCGCGACCTCGCGCCCGAGCGTCCCGAGCGCGCCGCCGAGCTGCGCGCGGGGCTCTTTCGCTGGCTCGACGCGGTCGGCGCCGAGCGGCCACGCAGGCGCTGAGGAGCCCTCGCTCAGGGCGCGCCGGAACGCGCCACGCGCTCGATCAATTCGTCGTCGGGATTCACTTCCTCGTGCGCCGCGCGTTCGAAGTCCTTGTGGGCGCGGCGGCAGGCGAGACGCGCCAGGTCGAGCTGGAGCGCGGGGAGATTCCCGAGTGCGTCGCTGGCGCTGGCGCGCGCGAGCACCGCGGCCGAGACGAACAGGGCCGTCACCATGTCGGCCAGGCGGTGCAGCGTGAACTGCGCCTCGCGCACGCGTTCGCCGTGGCAGAGAAGCGCGGCCTGGCAGCTCGCCGCGAAACGCGGGACGAGCGCTTCCAGCTCGGTGCCCTCGGCGGCGAGGCTCGCGGGCACTCCGGAGAGCGACGAACCCTGTGCCGCTCGCTGCAAGGCGGCCGCGAGCTCGCCGCGTTGCAGCGAGCGCAGGCCCTGGTGGGCGATCATCATGCGCAGCACCTGATTGGTGCCCTCGAAGATCATGTTGATGCGCGCGTCGCGCAGGATGCGCTCGTAGGGATACTCGCGCATGAAGCCGGTGCCGCCCGTGACCTGTAGCGCGTCGCTCACGATCTGCCACAGGCGCTCGGTCGCGTGCAGCTTGCAGCAAGCGGCCTCGAGCATGGTCTCGCGCCCCTGATCCATCAGTCCGGCGGTGAGGTAGGTGGTGGCCTCCAGCGCGTAGAGGTCGGCGTCCATCCCGGCCAGGAGCTCTTGCACCATGCCAAAATGCGCGATCGGGCGACCGAACTGGACGCGCTCGGCGGCGTGCTTCCACGCCAGCGCGCGCGCGAGCTTGGCCTGGCCGATGCAGCAGGCGGCCAGGCCGTGGCGGCCCGAGTTGAGCACGTTCAGCGCGACCTTGAAGCCGTCGCCGCGCGCTCCGATCAAGGCCTCGGGCGGCACGAGCACGTCTTCGAGCGCGACCTCGGTGGTGGAGGAGCCGCGCAGGCCCAGTTTGTCCTCGGGCTTGCCGGTCGAGAGGCCCTTGCGCTCGCGCTCGACCCAAAAGGTCGAGATCGGCCACTCGTGCGGCTTCGCGGCGGGTCGCGCCGGGTCGGGCGTGCGCGCGAACACGGTGAAGGCGTTGGCGATGCCGCCGTTCGTGATCCAGATCTTGCGGCCGTTGAGCCTCCACGAACCATCGGCCAGCGGTTCGGCGCGCGTCGCAAGGGCGGCGGCATCCGAGCCTGCGCCCGCCTCGGTCAGCGCGAAGGCGGCGATGCGCTCGCCGCTCGCGAGCCGCGGCAGCCAATGCGCCTTCTGCGCCGGGGTCCCGTACAGGAGCAGGGCCTTCATGCCGATGCCGAGCTGCGCGCCCAGCACCGTCACAGTCGAGGCGCAGCGCTCGGCGACGGTCTCCATCACGCGCGCGTAGGTCACCTGACCCTGGCCGGCGCCGCCGAATTCCTCCGGGATGGTCAGCCCGAACAGGCCGAGCTCGCGCAGGCCGTCGATCACGCTCGCCGGGATCTTCTTCTCGTGGTCGATCCGCGCCGGGTCGATCGCGCTCGCGGCCCACTCGGCCACGCTGGCAACGATGGCCTCGGTGGTCTCGGCCTGTTCGCGCGACTGGCGCGGATAGGGGAAGATCGCCGCCGCTTCGAGCCGGCCCGCGAACAACGCGCGCACGAAGCCGGCGGGCTCAGGGGCCATGGAGTTTCTTGCCCGCGCGCGCGCGCTCGACCAGGAGCGGCGCGGGTTCGTAGCGGCCCAGGCGCTCGCCCTCGCCCTGGATTGCCGTGCGCAAGGTCTCGAGCCGCTCGACGACCTGCGCCAGCCCGCGCGCGTCCGCGTAGCGCAAGACGCCGCCGCGGAAGGGCGCGAAGCCGGTGCCGAAGACCGTGGCGAGGTCGAGCGTGCGCGGGCCGTCCACGACCTCCTCGGCCAGGCAGCGCACGGCCTCGTTGGCCATCGCCAACACGCAACGATCGACGAGCTCGCCCTCGTCCAGCTTGCGCGCTGCGCCGCTGGCGAGGCGCGCGTTCACGCCGTCCTTCTCGGGTTTGCCGCCTTTGCCGCGACGCCACGCGAATATCCCCTTGCCGCTCTTCTTGCCGAACTCTCTGGCCGCTACCAACGGCGCCAGGACCTGCGACGCGCGCATGCGCTCGCCGTAGGCCTTCTCCAGCGACGCTCCGGCGTGTGCGGCGATGTCGAGCCCGACCTCGTCGATCAGCTCGCACGGTCCCATCGGCATGCCGAAAGCTACCAGGGCGTGGTCGATCGCGTTCGGATCGACGCCCGTGCCGACCAGGCGCACGGCCTCGTCGAGGTAGGGGCCGAGGATGCGATTCACCAGGAAGCCGGCCACGTCCTTCGTGATCACCGGGGTCTTGCCGAGCTCGAGCGCGAGGCGCGCCACCCTGCGCACGACCTCTTCCGAGGTGCGCGGTCCGCGCACGATCTCGACCAGCGGCATCTTGCGCGGCGGATTGAAGAAGTGCATCCCGACCACGCGCTCTGGGTTCGGCAGGCCCTCGGCGATCGCGGCGACCGAGAGCGAGCTCGTGTTCGTGGCCAGGATGGCCTCGGGGCCCATCGCGGCCGCGAGCTCGCCCAGCACCGCGCGCTTGACCTCGAGGCGCTCGGCCACGGCCTCGAGCGCCAGCTGGCAGCGCGCGAAGCCGCGCGCCTCGGTCGTGCCCGTCAGGCGATCGATGGCTCCGTCGGCCTCGTGGCGCGCGAGCTGCTTGCGCTTTCGCTTCTTCTCGACCTCGGCGGCGTGCGCGCTCAGCGCGGCGTCGAGCTGCTTTCGGTCGAGGTCCCGCAGGCGCACCGCGATGCCTTTCTCGGCCATCAGTCCAGCGATGCCGCCGCCCATGATGCCGGCCCCGATCACGGCCGCGCGCTCGATCGGCGCGGCCTTCGAGCCGTCCGCCAGGTTGCCGCTCTTCTTGGCCTCCTCGGAACCCTGGAAGAGCGCGATCAGGCTGCGCGCCACGCTGCCCAGCGAGAGCGGCTTGACGGCCTCGGCCTCGTCCGCGAGGCCCTGCTCGAGCGTGCGCCGCGGCGCGCGCGCGACCAGCGGGATGGCGGCCAGCGGCGCCGGGTAGTTCCCGTGCGTCTCGCCCATGACCTTCTCGCGCGCTTGAGCAGCGATGAAGCTCGTCGCGAGCGGATTGCGGTCGATCAGCGCCTTG
>JABFRZ010000276.1 GCA_013140785.1 Planctomycetota bacterium
GGACCTGCGCGCGCACGCCGGCGTCGTCGTCGAGCGCCGCGACCGCGCGCAGGTCCAGCTCCGCGCCCGCGCTCTCGCCGTACGCCAGCATGCGCAGCGCCTCGGTGCGCAGCGCCGGATCCTCGGCCGAGTCGAAGAGGTCGCGCAGCTCGCCCGCCATGTCCTCGTCCACTTCCCGGTTCCAGAGGCCGCGCAACCCGGCCAGGCGCTCGGACTCGTCGAGCTCGCCGTTCCTGGCGACGCCGAGCAGGAAGTCCGCGCCCGCCTCACCCTGGGCGAGCCCCATGGCGCGGTAGAGCGCTTGCCGGGCCTCGCCGCCGAGTTCGGGCTCGCGCATGAGGTCCTCGAACAGCGCCTGAGCCCGAGCGGGCTCCATCTTCATCGCTAGCATCTCGACCGTCTTGTCGATCTCGGCGACCTGGCCCGAGCGGAGCGCCTGCTCGACGGCGCTCAGCGCCTCTTCCCCGCCCGTCGAGATGATCATCTCGTAGAGCAGCAGGCGGTTGCGCTCATCCGTCTCGGTAGCGAGGGCGCCGAGCCCGAGCGCGGTGATCTCGGCCGGCGAAACCCGGCCATCGCTGCCCGACCGCCGCAGTCCCTCGAGCGCGCCGAAGCGACCGTTCCTATCCCCGTGACCCGTGAGCATCTGCTTCAGCAGCTCCTCCGAGCCGCCAGGGCGCATTCCCATGCAGAGGTATCCATGGCTCAAGAGACTGCGGTTGTCGGAAGCGGCCAGGTGCTGCGCGACGAAACCAGCGTAGTCCCGACCCGAGAGCACGCAGGCTTCCCAGCCGACCATGGCCATGCTGTGCGCGACGTCGTAGGGATCGTCGGCCGCGAGCGCCATTTGCTGCAGGAGGGAGTCGAGGATCGGGATGAGCTCCGGGTGAGCGGTGCGTTCGGAGGAGTACCCGCCCAGCAGTCCCTCCACGAGGATGGCCTTGAGCAGCGGATCGCTCTCGGTCACGGCCAGGCCTCCGAGCGCCGGCACGACCCAAGCACCCTTGAGCGCCTGGAGCCGCTCGATGAGCTCGCTCTTCTCGAAGTCGAACTCGGCGTTGCTGAGGCGCAGGAGCTCGTCGTGACCGAGACCGCGCATCCAGGCCACGAACTCAGCTAGCGCGGCCTCGTCGCCCGGCGCGGTCAACCCGTGCAAGGCAACGGGCTCGGGCACGCTCGAGCTTCGACCCGTCTCCGAGCGCCCGAGGAGTGCTTCCCCTTCGCCCCACCCGTCCGCGTTCCGCGAGACCTGCCCAGACACCGCCATCGTCTGCCGGAAGTCCGCGCCCCAGCGCCAGACGACGGCGACGAGGGTCAGTCCCGCCACTCCAGAGATCATCACGACGCGCTTGCTTCGGTTCATTCCTCGCTCCTCGGCCTACTCCTCGCCCTGTCCTTCTGTCCTCGATCCCCGGCGCTCTTGCAGGGCCACGAGCAGTCTAGCGACCACTCGTGGCCAGGTTCGAGCGGTTGTTCCTCGAACGATGTCAGCCGATGAAGCCGCCCGGGGATTGCCCCGCAACAGGCTTGTCGAGCCGATCTTTGGAATCGAGCAACCTCCCGATTGTCTTCGTGATGTCATCCATCTCCCCGTCGGTGCACGGTCGCGGGAAGGTCCCAGCCACACAGTCGGCCAGGAGATCCGCCATGTCGTCCAGCGCGTCCTCGAGCCCCCACGCCCGGATCGTCATGTCGGGCGCGAAGGAGAAGGACCAGCTCCGGTCCGAGTTCCGCGTGGCCGTGCAGGCCCAGACACCCGCGACGACCAGGGCACCACTCACCATCAGACCCAGTTGCCGCTTGATTGCATTCATCTTTGGCTCCTTTGACTCCTGTGGGAATCGGTCTCATGTCCGAGCCCATGACCGCGGCACGCCCACCGTGGTCGCGCTCTTTCTCCCATTCTCTTCTTCGAGCACGTTGCCCACGAACCCCCAGCGCTCGTGTCGCTCGAGCTCGAGAGCCCGGCGCAGCAAGAGCCCCCTCATCCAACGCCGACGCGACTCGGTTCGGCGATCCGTCGGAAATCGCTGGACGCCAAGGCCGATCCGGCTACTATATCCATCATGGCTATAGAGGTCGTCGCGCTCTGCCTCGCGCTCTTCCAGCAGCCTGCGGCGACGGCCATCGCGCCCGCGCTGCTCCTCGACCAGCCCTACGGCGAGCACGAGAAGCAGGTGCTCGACCTCTACCTGCCGGCGAAGAAGGACTTCCCCACCGTGGTCTTCACCTACGGCGGCGGCTGGCATTCGGGCAGCGGCAAGAGCTGCACGCCGATCGCCGAGGCGCTGCGCGCGCGCGGCTACGGCTGCGCGCTGCTCTCGCACCGCGTGAGTCCGCCCGACGCGTGGCCGGCGATGATCGAGGACGAGGCGCGCGCCTTCGCGTGGGTCCACGAGCACGTGGCCGAGCACGGCGGCGATCCGAAGCGTCTGTTCCTCATGGGGCACAGCTCGGGCGCGCAGCTCGCGCTGCTTCTGGCGAGCGACGCGCGGCAGCTCGCGCCATACCACCTGTCGCCGAAGGACGTGGCCGGCGTGGTTGGCCTCTCGACGCCGCTCGACCTCGTGCCGCGCGGCGGCACGGGTTTCGGCGACGCCTTGATGGGCGGCAAGGGCGCGGGTGTCTTCGGGCGCGACGTCGAGACGATGCGCGCGGCGAGTCCTTTGACGTACCTGTCGAAGGATCTGCCGCCGCTCCTGCTCGTCGTAGGCGAGAACGACTTCCCCATGCTCGCGGGCGACGCCGAGAGCTTCGCCGACAAGGCCAACGCCCTCGGACGCGAGGTCGCCGTCGTCCTGGCCGAGGGCAAGGATCACATGGGCGTGGTGCAGTCGCTGCTGGAGGAGCGCGATCCGACGGCGCGCGCGGTGTTCGAGTTCCTCGACCACCTTGCCTTCCCGGAGGCGAAATGAGCGCCAAGAAGCGCGACGCCGAGCTGCCGCTGACGCCGGCCGTGCTGCACATCCTGCTGGCGCTGGCGGGCGGCGGGCGCCACGGCTACGCGCTCATGCAAGAGGTGCTCGCGCTGAGCGAGGGCAAGGTCAAGCTCGGCCCCGGCACGCTGTATCGCTCTCTGCAGGAGCTGCTCGGGCTCGGCTGGATCGAGGAGAGCGCCGCCGATCCGGTGGACCCGCGGCGCCGCACGTATCGGCTCAGCCGGCGCGGACGCGCGGTGTTGCAGGCCGAGATGAGCCGCCTCGCCGCGCTGGTCGAAACGGCGCGCGCGCGGCAGATCCTGGGCGCGGAGGGCACACGGTGAGCGCGCGGCGCCTCACGAACGTGCTCG
>JABFRZ010000497.1 GCA_013140785.1 Planctomycetota bacterium
GTATGGGAACGCGCGCAGGCCGCGACTTCCTCGGGCGTGCCGGCCACCAGCAGCTCGCCGCCCGCGCTGCCGCCCTCGGGCCCGAGGTCGATGACGTGGTCGGCCACCTGGATCAGCTCGAGCATGTGCTCGATCAGGACCACCGTGTGGCCCTGGTCCACGAGCTTCTGCAGCGCGCCCACCAGGCGCAGCACGTCGGCCTGGTGCAAACCCGTGGTGGGTTCGTCGAGCAGGTACAGCGTGTGCCGCGTCGAGCGCTTTTGCAGGTGCGTCGCCAACTTGACGCGCTGCGCTTCGCCGCCCGAAAGCGTGGTCGAGGGCTGCCCGAGCTGCAGGTAGCCGAGCCCGACCTCGACCAGGGCCGCCAGCGGACGCGCGACCTTGGGGATGTCCTTGAAGAGCTCGCACGCCTCCTCGATCGTCAGCGCCAAGACGTCCGCGATCGAGCGTGTTTGATAGCGCGCCTCCAGCGTCTCGGCCTGGAAGCGGTGCCCACCGCACTCCTCGCACGCGATCGTCACGGGCGCCAGGAACTGCAGCTCGACGAAGCGCGCGCCCGCGCCCTGGCAGGCCTCGCAGCGCCCGCCGGCGACGTTGAACGAGAAGCGCCCCGGTCCCCAGCCGCGCATCTTGGCCTCGGGCAGGCTCGCGAACAGGTCGCGGATGGGCGTGAAGGCGCCCGTGTAGGTGGCCGGGTTCGAGCGCGGCGTGCGCCCGATCGGCGCGCTCGAGAGGAACACCAGCTCCTCGACGTGCTGCAGGCCCTCGATACGCTCGAGCGGCTCGGGCGGCGGTGCGTCTTGTCCCAGGTGGCGCGCCACGGCGCGCTGCAGCGTCTGGTGCACGAGCGTGGACTTGCCCGAGCCCGAGACGCCGGTCACCACCGTCAGCGTGCCGAGCGGGAAGGCGACGTCGATGCCCTTGAGGTGGAAGCCGCGCGCGCCGCGCAGGACGAGCGCCTTGCCGTTGCCCTTGCGGCGCTCCTTCGGCGCGGGCAACGCGAGCTCGCCGCGTAGGAGCTGGCCGGTCGGTGAATCGGCGGCGCGCACCTCGGCCGGCGTGCCCTGCGCAACCACGCGCCCGCCGTGGCGCCCGGGCCCAGGTCCGATGTCGATCAGCCAGTCGGCCGCGCGCAGGGTGGCCTCGTCGTGCTCCACCACCACGACCGTGTTGCCGCCGTCGCGCAGCAGCTGGAGCGCGCCGAACAGGCGCCCGTGATCGCGCGCGTGCAGCCCGATCGAGGGCTCGTCGAGCACGTACAGGACGCCCTGCAGGCCCGCGCCGAGCTGGGCCGCGAGGCGGATGCGCTGGGCTTCGCCCGAGGAGAGCGTGTCGGCCGAGCGATCGAGCGACAAGTACCCGAGCCCGACCTCGTTCAGGAAGGCGAGGCGCCGTTGGATCTCGCTGGCGAGCGGCGCGGCGATCTCCGCCTCGCGCCCGCCCAGCGGCAGGCTGCGCAGCCTGTCTCCGAGCTCCGCGAGCGAGGTGCGCGTGAGCTCGGGCAGCGTCACCCCGCCTACGCGCACGGCGCGGGCCGAGTCGAGCAAGCGGCTGCCCTCGCACTCCGGGCAGGGGCGCCCCTCCAGGAAGCGTTCCACGAAGGTCTTGCGCTGGCCCTGCTTCCAAGCGCGCTCGAGGGCCGGCAGGACGCCGCGGTAGCGGCGCTCGAAGGAGACCTTGCCCTGGTGCTTCTCGCCCGACCACGAGGCAACGGCCTTGAAGCGCGCCTCGCCCGCGCCCTTCAGCACCACGGCGCGCGCCTCGCTCGCGAGCTCGCGCCAGGGCGTGTCGAGGTCGAAGCCGTGCGCGGCGCCGACCTTCTCCAGAAAGGCGAAATCGACGTGCGGGAAGAGCAGGGCGCCGCCGCTGGCGCGCGTCACGAGCAAGGCACCCGCGCGCAGCGACAGGCTCGCGTCGCCCACCACCAGGCGCGCCGATGGCCGGCGCAGGACACCCAGGCCCTCGCAACGCGGGCAGGCGCCGTGCGGCGAGTTGAACGAGAAGAGCCGCGGCTCGAGCGGCGGCGCCGCGCGCGCGCACTTCTTGCAGGTGCGCTGGGTCGAGAAGGCGCGCTCGCCGGAACTCCCGAGCAGCACCAGGTCGCCCTTCGAGAGCTCGAGCGCGCTGGCCACCGCCTCGCGCAGGCGCGCGAGGCCCTCGGGCGCGACCTTCAGCCGGTCCACGACGGCCTCGACGGTGTGACGCTTGTGGCGCGCGAGCTCGCCGACCTCCTCGATGCGCTGCACGACGCCGTCCACGCGCGCGCGCACGAAGCCCTTCGTCTGCAGCTCCTCGAACAGGACGCGGTGCTCGCCCTTGCGGTCGCGCACGAGCGGCGCCAAGACGTGCGCGTTCTCACCCGCGAAGGCGCCCAGCACGGCCTGCACGATGGCCTCCGGCGTCTCTGAGGCGAGCGGCTCGCCGTGCTCGGGACAATGCGCCGTGCCGGCGCGCGCGTACAGGACGCGCAGGTGATCGACCACCTCGGTCACGGTTCCGACCGTCGAGCGCGGCCCGCGCTGGACCGCCTGCTGGTCCACGGCGATGGCCGGCGACAGCCCCGAAATGCGCTCGACGTCGGGCTTCTCCATGCGCCCGAGGAATTGGCGCGCGTAGGCCGAGAGCGTCTCGAGGAAGCGCCGCTGGCCCTCGCGAAAGAGCGTGTCGAAGGCCAGCGAGCTCTTGCCCGAGCCCGAGACGCCCGTGATCGCGACCAGGCGGTTGCGCGGGATGTCCACGTCCACCCCGCGGAGGTTGTTCTGCCGCGCGCCCCGGATCTCGATCGCTCCCGCCGTCATGGCTTCGGCTTCTGGGCTCCTGTGGGTCAGTGGTGTCGCCTTTCTGCGCCCGGAGGACCCGCCCGGGCGGGGGGCGTCCCGAGGCCTTTTCCCAGCGAGGGAAAGACGCTCATGGTAGCCACCTGGCGCGGCCCCCGAAAGCCGCGGCGCGGCCTTGCTGCGGTCCTCTCGAGCGGAAGCCTGAGCCGCGGGCGGCTCAGCCAACCAGCCGGGCGCGCAAGAGCGCGTGCAGATCCGGTCCGGCGGCCACGATGCGCCCACCCCGCAGCCAGTCCTCGCCGCCTTCCAGGTCGCTGACGAGCCCGCCGGCCTCGCGCACGAGCAGGGCTCCGGCCGCGACGTCGTGGGGCGCAAGCTCGAGCTCCCAGAAGCCGTCGAAGCGGCCCGCGGCCACGTAAGCGAGATCGAGCGAGGCCGCGCCCCAGCGGCGAACGCCGGCGGTGCGCTCAATCACACGGCCAATCTCCGCCAGGAATAGCCCGTGGTCG
>JABFRZ010000657.1 GCA_013140785.1 Planctomycetota bacterium
CGGAGAGAGATAGAAAGCGCCCGCCCGAGCCGAGCGGTTCCAACAACCCCGCGGAGACTCCGTAGACCCTGCTGAAGACGAAACCGAGGGGCATGCCCGTGCTCGAACCATCATGCGGGCATGCCCAGTCGGACCCAACAGCCCGATCCGCCACGACCCGAAGAGACAGACCCGACAGAGATGAGCACCAACCGGATGAGCTGTGGCGAGGCGCGCGAAAGGCTGCCTCTGTACGTGGGTGGCGATCTGGACTCCGACGTGTTGGAGAGCGTGCGCGACCACCTCGACGCCTGCCCCGAGTGCGCGCTGCAAGCCGCGGAGGCCCTGCGCGCGCGTCGCGAGCTGGTCGGTGCCCTGCGCTCGCGCGAGGTTGGTCAAGTCCGTCCCGCTCTCTGGCCGGGCATCCGTGCCACGCTGTGCGCCGAGGGGCTCGTGCGTGAGACGAGTGCGGTCCCGTCCTCGCCGCCGGTCCTGTTCCGGGGGGCGCGCCCCGCTCGCTGGGCTTGGGTGCTCGTCCCTGCGGCTGCGGCCGCCCTGCTGCTCGTTCTGATGCAGTTCAGCGCGATGTTCCTACGCAAGTCCATGCCGGGCCCCGCTGGGCCGGGCCCCCGGGGGTCGAACACCGAGGTCGTGGAAGCGCCCGTCGCCAACCCTCCCGCCGGCGGGTTGCAGCGCGTCGATCCGCGCGAAGGACTCCTTCCGCCGCAGCGCTACTTGCGCCCGCGGCGTTGGGTCGAAGGCACGACTCCGAACCCGAACGACATCTCGTTGACCGGCCTGAACGGCTTCAAATAGCGGGTCCCTGAGCGGGCACACCCCGCGCGCATTGGCCCGCCATGCAAAGGAACCGATGAAGCTGCCCCCGTTCTCTTCCTGGGCCGCGTTGGCCTGGGCCCCCCTGGCGCTTTCCTTCCTCGGTCATGGGGCGGCGCAGGAGTCTCCGCGTGCGCTGCGACGCGTCGAGCCCGCGCGGGGCGTGCGCGACGAGGCCGTCGACCTGAAGCGGCTCTTCTCCAAGGAGTTCCAGCGCGCGGAGTGGCTCGTGCGCCTGGCGGATACCGACCTCGACGCGCGCGAGCGCAGCTTCGACCTGCTCCTCAAGCGCGCGCGCCTCGATCCGCTCGCGCGCGTCTTCCTGGAGGAGCTCGCGCGCGATCCGCAGGGCGGAGAACCGGGGTGGACCGCGCGTCTGGCCTTGAGGCAACTCGGGCGCGCCTCGTTCCCGTTGCACTTCGTCCTCTCCGGCGCGGATCCCTTCGGTCCCGGGAGGCGCACGCAGCAGTTGTTGGAGGAGCTGTTTGCCCAGGGCGGCCAGGGCTTCGCGCCGCGCGTCTCCACCCCGAACGTGCCGGCCCTGTCCGAGTCTGCCGGGCGCAGCGTGCACATCGAGCAAAGCGAACGGGGCGCGCGCATCCAGATCAGCGCGAGCCGCGCTGGCCAGGAGGCCGCGCGCGCCTACGAGGGTGAGAGCCTGCAGGCCATCCTGCGCCAGCACCCCGAGCTGGAGGCGGACCTCGCGGGCCTCCGTCTCCGGCCCGAACCCGGCTTCGGCCTGGATCCCGGGCGGGCGCCGGAGAGCCGCAGCCGACCGATCATCACGGACAGGTTGGGCGTGATCGTGCGGCCGCTCGATCCCGCGCGGGCCGTTGAGCAGGGCCTGGAGCGCGGCCTCATGGTCGAACGCACGTACCCCGAGACCTACGCGCAGCTGCTCGGCGTCGGCGCCGGCAGCATCCTGCTCGAACTCGACGGTGCTCCACTTCGAGAGGTAGCCGACATCGAGCGCGCGCTGCGCACGCGCACGGCCGACGGCCCGCTGCGCCTGATCTGGCTGGACGAGCTGGGCCAACGCCAGGACAAGACCTGGCGGCCCTGACGGCCCCGCCGGCTACTCGAGCGGGCCGCCGACGTGCTTCTGGGCCTCGGCGCGCAGCTCGAAAGCGCGCTGTACGTCCGGGTGTTCGTAGGGCGAGTCGGACAGCGCCAGGTAGCGGTCGAGGTCCGCGACCGCGCCCTCGTACTGTCCGGCGCGCGCGCGCATCTGCCCGCGCAGACTGTAGGCGTGGGCCAGGCCGGGCGAATCATCCACGACCGCGTCGAGGTGCGCCAAGGCCTCTTCGTAGCGCTGTAGTCGGAACAGCAGCGTGGCCACGAAAATGTGCGTGTCGGTCTGGAGGTCTAGCGCGGCGCGCTCGTTGTTGCGGAAGAGCGTCTCTTCCCGTTCGGTGAGCTCCTTCTCCTGCAACATGCGGCGCCAAGACGTGAGCTCGGCGGCAGTTCGTTCGAGCAGCCGTGTGGACCAGCCCAGGCTCTTCTCGTAGTTGCCGGCCAGCGCGTGCACCCGCTGCAACGCGTTCATGGCGTTCGTGTTGCCCTCGCCCGCGGCCAAGATCTCGTCGCACAGCCGGATCGACTCCTGCCAATAGCTGCGCGCCTTGGCGGCGAGCTCGCGCGCGGAAGCAGCGCGGTCCTTGCCCTTCTCGGGCTCGCGCTCGCCGGCCGTGAGCGCGCGCGAGACGTCGTCGTAGGCCTTGCCCATGCGCTCGCAAGTGATGGCCAGACCCAGCGCTGTGTTCTCGTTCTCGTCGCCCTCGCGCCTCAGGTCGCGGAAGAAGCGCTCGGCCACGATCAGGTCCTGGTTGCCATTCTTGCGCAGGCGGATCCAGCCGATCATGCGCCGCATGGCGCGATTCTCGGGCTCGACCTCGAGGGCCTTGACAGCCTGTTCTTGGGCGCGCTCCAGGTCGTCGTCCTCGTACAGGTAGATGGCGGTCGTCGAGTAGAGCTCGAGCTTCTGTTCCTTGGAGGGTTCGCGCTCCTGTTGGTACGTGTGTCGGCAACCCGCAGTGGAGAGGGCGAGGCCCAGGAACGCTGCGGAAAGAAGGCGTAGGAGCATGAGCAAGGAAGCAGGGACCAAGGGGGTGCGGACGAGCATCCTATCCGCGCGCGCCAGATCGGCTACCGCACCGGGTCGGAGCCGTCTTCGCTCGCGGCGGCTGGACGCGCACGGGTTTCCAGCAGGCGCGCCAGCCGCTCCGGCTCGAGCCGCAGGCGGATGAGTTTGCCGCCCGAGAGCGTCACCAGTCCGGCCGGCGCCTTGCGCGGCTTGTGGACCTCCTTCTGGCGTGCCACGTGCACGTCCACGCGTGGCTCGCCGCGCAGGGGCGAGAAGTGCGCCGCCAGGTGCGCGGCATCGAGCAACTCCTCCCCATCCGGCTCGGCGCCCTTCTCCAAGCGCAGGACGACGTGGCTGCCAGGGGCGTTGGCCGTGTGCAGCCACAGGT
>JABFRZ010000027.1 GCA_013140785.1 Planctomycetota bacterium
CTGCGACCGGCAGAGATCGCGCCGCTCGTCGAGGACTCGAGCTCCGAGCGCGTGCGCGAGGAGCGCCCGCAGAGCCACGAGGACACGCCCAGCGAAGCGCGGGAGCGCGTCGATCGGGGCCCCATCCAGATCGACGAGGAAGAGCAGCGCTGGCTCGAGCGCAATCCAGACCACTGATTTCCGCGTGATCCCGCGGCGCCTCGCGACGCGCGCGACCCCCATCGCCCCCATGGACTACCGAACCGGCAAGTGCTCTCAATGCGGAGCGGAGTACAAAGTGCCCGCCTCCTTCGCTCACAACGTCGCGCGCTGCAAGGTGTGCAAGGGCGTCGTGCACCTCGGCCCCACGAACGCGGGGGGAGCCTCCTCCCAAGCGACTCCATCGGCCGCGGGTCAACGCCGCGCAGCCGCGCGCGCGGCACGAGCCGCTGCGAATCCGGTGGAGGCAGACAGCCCCTCCGCGCCCGCGGCCATGCCCACGCAGAGGTCCGTGCACGCTGCGCCTACGCCGCGCGCGACCAGCACCGACGGCGCGCCGCGCGGCGAGCGTCGGGTCGATCCGACCGTGAGCGCACCGTCCCCGCGCCACGCGACCCCTGGGGCGGCGCACGCGCGCGAGGACAAGAAGCCCCGCAAGGTGGGCATCCTCTTCGGCGTCGGCCTGGTGGCCGTGGCCGTGGTCCTGTTCATGCTCCGCGCGCAGATTTTCGGCGGCAGCGCGCCCGCAAGGAATGAGGACGCCCGGGCTGCATCGGACACGGCGCCCGCGCCGGCCACGCAGCCCGTAGCCGAGACCGACATGCCCCAAGCGAGCGCCGCCACCGCCGCCGAGGCGACCCGCGAGCCGGCTCCGACCGAGCCCGAGCCGCGGAAGTCCGAGAAGGCCGCGCTGAAGGCGCAGGACCCGACCTCGCTCGACCTCGCCGCCATTCCCGACTTCCAGCCCACCGCGGACACGAGCGCCGATGAATGGGCGGAGATGAGCGCGCGGGTGAGGCAGTGGATGGACGCCGAGGCCGGCGCCGCGGGCAACCGCGCCAAGCTCGAACTGATCGAGCAGAAGCGCAAGGCCGTGCCCGCCATCTTGAACTACTTCAAGAAGCAGGACTTCGCCACCCAGGAGGGGCGCAGCAACGGTGACCAGTGCCAAAAGGCGCTGATGCAGATCTGCAACGGCACCAACTTCGACTGGCGCTACGCGGACGAGGCCGCGGGTCGGCCCTACGACTTCCCCGAGGACGTCGCCTTCTGCAGGCGCGTGGTCGCGGAGTGGGTCAAGGCGTGGCGCCCAGTCGAGCACAGCATCGAAGCCTGGATCAAGCTCGCCAGGCTCGAGGAGCGGGACCCGGCCGAGGCCGAGCGTATGCGTCATATGTTCGGCGGCCAGTCGTCAACCGATCCCGCCGGAGCAGACGACGACTGAGAGGCTGAGCAGAAATGCCGCTCGCGGCATTCTGCTCGGGCTCGAGAGCTCGTCTGGCGCGCGATCCTCGCGCACTCGTTCCGATTCTTGCTCGGGCTCTGAGCCACGACTTCCGAGCTTGCCCGCGCAGCGCGCAGATTCTCGCAAGTGGTGCTCAGCGCGGGTCAGCGCCTGGACGTCGCCGGGCGCGCGGGCGTCCTACTTCTCGACGCGCTCACCGCGCCGCGCCGCTCCGCCACCGCGCGGGTCGCTGACTCCCACCGGCTCGCCGCCGACCTCGACCGCGATGGCCTGCACGCGGCCCCAGCGCGTCTCGGACAGCTCGAGCACGTGGCTGCGGTTGCGCAGGGCCTGCACGCTGAGCTCGTCCCAGCCGGGCTCTAGTTTCGTCGCCGGTGGGCTCCATTGCTGGTGCAGCCGCGGCGCGGCCACCGCGGCGGCCAAGTCCTGCTCGTAGACGACCGCGCGCAGGAGCACGCCCAGCACGCTGGTGATGATGCGCGGCCCGCCCGGGCTGCCGAGCACGTACTTGACGACCTGGCCGCCGTCGCGCACGACCGTCGGCGTCATCGAGGACAGCGGGCGCTTGCCCGGCCGCAGGGCGTTGGCCGCGCCACCCACCAGGCCGTACTCGTTGGGCGAACCGGCCAGGATCGCGAAGTCGTCGATCTGGTTGTTGAGCAAGACCCCCGCGCCGCGCGCCACGATGCCCGCCCCGAAGGTGGTGTTCAGCGTGGTCGTCAGGCTGACCGCGTTGCCGTCGGCGTCGAGCACCGAGAGGTGCGTGGTCTCGCCGCCCTCGCGCGCGGGCGCGGGCAGCGCGCGCGCGAGCGGGTTGGCCAGCTCACCGATGCCCACGCGCAACCGGTTGATGCGTTCGGGCGAGAGCAGGGTCTCGACCGGCACGGGATGGAAGTCCGGGTCGCCCAGGTACTCGGCGCGATCCGCGAAGGCGAGGCGCAGGCTCTCGACCCACCAGTGCAGCACGCGCCCCGAGAGTCCGACCGGATCGGCCGCGTCTTCGGCGCGCTGGCGGATGCGCTCCTCGTCCAGCGGGAAGCCGTCGAGCATTGCGAGCACCTGCAAGAGTGCGATCCCGCCCGACGAAGGCGGCGGCGCAGTGATGAGCTCGAGCCCGCGGAACCAGCCGCGCAGCGGCGCGCGCCAGTGGACGCGGTAGCCCGCCAAGTCGTCGAGCGCGAGCACGCCCTCGGCTGCCTTGACCTCCAGCACGATCCTCTCGGCCACCTCGCCCTCGTAGAAGGCGCTCGGTCCCTCGCGTGCGTAGCGTTCGAGCGTGCGCACGAGCTCGGGCTGGCAGAGGCGCATGCCCTCCGCCAACGGCTCATCCGCGACGAAGAAGAGCGCGCGCGCCCCGGGGTGCAACGCGAGCTTCCGTCGCTCCGCGGCGAGATCCGCGGCCAGCCAGCGATCCACCGCGAAGCCGTCCCGCGCCAGGGCGATGGCGGGCGCGACCACGGCCTCGAATGGGAGCCGCCCGAGCCGGCGCTGGAAGTCGTACAGCCCGCGCGGGCTGCCGGGAACGCCCACGCCGAGGCCAGTCTCGAGCGAACGCTCGGGCACGCGCGCTCCGTTCTCGTCGAGGAACAGCTCGGCCCGCAGCGCGGCCGGCGCAGTCTCGCGGAAGTCGAGGAACAGCGGCTCTACGGCCGGGTCGTGCGCAACCCACACGGCGAAGCCACCGCCGCCCAGGTTGCCCGCCTGGGGATGGACCACCGCCAGCGCGAGCGCCGTCGCCACGGCCGCATCGGCCGCGTTGCCGCCGCGCGCGAGGATCGCCGCGCCGGCTTCGGTCGCCAGCGGCTGCTCGCTCACCACCATGCCTGCGCGCGGCGGCAA
>JABFRZ010000443.1 GCA_013140785.1 Planctomycetota bacterium
ACCAGGCCCTCGAGCTCGTAGTCCACCTTGAGCGTCTCGCGGAAGAGCCGCTCGCCCACCGCGAGCATCGCGCGCAAGAAAGGCAGCGAAACCTTGGTGATGCCCACGAGCTCGCCGGCGAGCTCGGGCCCGAGCCGGGTTCGGTCCTTCGACATGTCGTACAGGTTGTCGGCACGCGCCTCGACCCAGACTTCGTCGCGCGCGCCTGTGGGTTCGGAGACGAGCAGCGCGTCGGGGCTCGGGTGGTCGAGCGCCTCGCGCAGCGCGCGCCGCTCGAAGATCAGGTCGGACTCGAGCAGCAGGAAGTCCTCGACGAGCTCGTGCCGCGCGCACCACAAGGAGTACAGGCTGCCGCTCTCCTCGTAGCGCGGGTTGTGGACGGTCGTGACGAGCGCGGGCCGCGCGCGCCGCAGCTCCTCGTAGAACTCGGCGTGGTGCCCCGTGGCGATCACGACGCGCTCGATGCCTTCGCGCGCGAGGCGTTCGAGCGACTCCTCGACGATCGGGCGCGGGCCGAGGCGCAAGAAGCCCTTCGGGGTCGCCTGTCCGAGCTCGCGCAGCCGGACGCCCATGCCCGCGGCGAGAATCAACGCCTGTCGAACTCGTGCCATGCTTCGCGCGCCGTGCTGGAGGCCGCGCCCCGAGAGGGTATTCTGCCGCTCCATCTCCCGCCAGCGTCTGCGGGCCACGGAATGAAGGTCGTCTTCGACACGCGCGAGCTGTACTTCCTCACGCAGTACCTGCCTGTCTGGCGCGTGCTGCGCCGGCGCGGCGTCGAGTGCGCGTTCGCTTGCTACCACAATCGGCCGACGCAGCTCGCGGCCATGCGCTCGGCGGTCGCGCGCGCCGGCCTCCCCGCGCGCTGGTTCGCCACGAAAGAGGAAGGGCTCGCGTGGTACCGAAGCGAGCCGCCCGACTGGATCGTATTCGGCAACGGCTACGGGTTCCTGGCGGAGCTCGCGCCCGAGACGCGCACGGCTCAGCTCTACCACGGCATCGGCACCAAGACCGACGTGTACAGCCCGACGCTGACGCAGATGGACGTGCGCTTCATCGAGGGCCCGCACTACGCGCGCCGCCTGCGCGAGATGTACCCGCAGGCGAATTTCGCGGCGGTCGGCTACGCCAAGGTGGACCCCTTCGCGTATCCCGCGGACGAGCGCCCGCGCCTCGATCTCGCCGCGCTCGGGCTGGATCCAGAGAAGCGGACGATCCTGTACGCGCCCACGCACATGCCGAGCTCGTTCCCCAAGATGGCCGACGGGTTCCCGGCCGACTTCGCGGACTTCAACGTGCTGGTCAAGGCGCACTCGCTCTCGTTCTTCGGCGGCAAGAAGCGCAGCCACCGGCGCCTGATGGAGCTGTGGTCGCGCGCGCCCAACGTACACGTGGCCTCCTTCGACGAGTACGACCCGCTGCCCTACATGGCGACCGCCGATCTCTTGATCAGTGACGAGTCGAGCGTGCTGTTCGAGTTCGCCGTGCAGGACCGCCCGATCGTGTGGTGCGACTTCTTGTGGGTGCACTGGACGCGCCGCGGACCGCTCGCCTACCGGCTCAGGCGGCGCCTGGACGCCTCGATCGATCCGTACCGGAGCATGGCGGCGCACGCCTCGCGCTACCGCGACCTGCGCCGCGTCGTGGACGAGGAGCTGGCCGAGCCCCTTCGCTTCAGCGCAGCGCGCCGGCGTTGCGTCGAGGCCCTGATCGGACCCACCGACGGCATGGTCGCCGAGCGCATCGCCGACTACCTGGCGCAGGCGCCCGCATCTCCGCGGCGAGCGGCGCGTCAGCCCGTCGCGCAACCCTGAGCCGGCGCGGCGCCGACGCACGCGTTCACTCCGAGAGTCCGCCGCCGTAGCCCAGGCCGCGCAGGGCGTCGAGCGCCTCGGGCAGCGGCGCCTCGCGGTCCGAGCGGAAGGTGGGCTCGCCGAACGCGGGCAAGAAGCTCTTCAGGTGCTCGACCAGGTGCGGCAAGGCGCGCGCGAGATCGACGTGCTCGCCCGGATCGGCCTCGACGTCGTAGAGGTGGAGCGCGTCGGAGTAGGCGATGAGCTTGTGGCGTCCGAGTACCACTGCACGCGCCGGACGCTTGGCGAGCTCGCCCAGCGTGGCCGCCTTGACCGGATCGCCGTAGAACTCGAGCACGGTTGGATGCAGGCCGCTCGCCTCGAGCGCGCGCAAGTCGCGCCCCGCGCCGGGGAGCTCCACCCCGCCGATGGCTGCGGCGGTCGCGGCCACGTCCACCAGGCTGACGGGGGCGCTCGTGCTCGGCAACACCACGCCCTCGGGCGGGAATACGATCAGCGGAATGCGCGTGACCTCGTCGAACACCGTCGTGCCGTGCTCGAGCACGCCGTGCTCGCCGAAGGCCTCGCCGTGGTCGGCCGTGATGAACAGCCACGAGCTGCGCAGGAGTCCGAGCCCGTCGAGCGCGCGGAAGAGCTCGCCCAGTTGGCTGTCCAAGTACAGCAGCTCTTCGTCGTAGCGCGCCATGAGCTCGGCGTGGCGCTCGCTCGACTGGCTCAGGGCGAGGTGCTCGGAACGCTCGCGCACGTCGCTCGGCGCGAAGCGCCCGCGGAACGGCGCCGGCGGCGCGTAGGGCCCGTGTGCATCGACGTAGTTGGCGAACACGAACAGCGGGTTCGGACCCGCCGACCAGGGCTCGATCATCGACAGCAGGGTCGCGTTGACGTCGCGCGCGCGCGCGCAGCCCTTGGCCGCGCCCCACAGGAGGCCCGGCAGGAAGCGTTGGCGCAGCGCCTCGCCCACGAAGGGCAGCTCGTCGAGATCGGGCGCGCGCAGGTAACGATCGAAGCCGCGCCCCATGCCCTGGACCGAACGCAGCCAGTGGTTGGCGTAGCCCGCGAGCGTCGCGTAGCCGCCGCGTTGGAGTTGCTCGGCCAGCGTGGGCAAGGACGGCGCGAGGCCGAAACCGACGCGCACGCTGCCGTCCAGCGCGAAGTGCGCGCCGTGCACGTTCGGGAGCTGGGCGGTGAAGAGCGAGGCGTGCGAGGGCACGGTCCAGGTGCCGTTGGCGTAGGCACGCGGGTAGACCCGCGCGTTGGCGCGCGTGGCCAGCATGCGCCCGAGCTCGGGCATGGTCTCGCGCGCGTAGCCGTAGGCCGGGAGGTGGTCGGCGCGCACGGTGTCGAGCACGAGCACGAACACGCTCGGCTTCTTCGCGTCCGCGACGCGTGCCTCCGAACGCGCGTAGTCCGGCGGCGGCCGGCGGTGCTCACCGTCGCCACGCTCGATGCGCGGACGCAGCGCGAAGCCACAGCCGAGCGCGAGCAGCACGAGGACGCGCAGCGCCCCCGGAGTCCGGGCGGGCACGAGCGCGAGCAGCGCAGGCAGTACGGCCAGCGCGCCCGCGCACAAGAGCGTCGCGCCGAGCGACTCGAACAGGAGCTCGTCCTCATGCCCGAGGTGCTCGGCAAAGGCGGAGTCCTTGAGGACAGCGCACGCCAGCGCCAGCGCCGCGCACGTTCCGAGCACGGCTGGCTGCAGGCGCCGCGCAGGCCCCAGCCTGAGCGCTGCCAGCGCCAGGACTCCGCCGGCCACGCCGGTCGGCCAGCCCGCATCCAGTCCGAGGCACGCGCCCGCGAAGAGCGCGAGTGCAACTCCCGTCGAAAAACGCAGCAACTCCCCGGCGGCGCCGATCGTCAGCGCGAGCGCGAGCGTGAGCCCCGCCGCGAGCGCGAAGTACTGCGGCGTGTGGTACCAGTGCTCGGCCCAAGCGTAGACCGTCTCGATCGCGGAGAGAGCGAGGGCGGCCATGAACAGGGCGAGCAGGACCTCGCCGCGCTTGGTGCGTGTGCTGATCTCAGGCGGCTGCATGCGCACCTCCGGCCTCCGGCCACCAGTGCTCCATGGCGCTGCCGTGCAGGACCTTCTCCACCGTCGCGACCAGGCCGGGCTCGAGCTCTTCCTTCCAGGCGCGCGCGATCTTCTCGGCCCCCGCGGCGATCGCGCGCACACGCGTGGCGATGGCCTCGTCCCATTGCAGCCCGCAGGCGCGATAGACCCCGCGGCTCGCCCCCTCCGGATCGCGCGCCAGTTCCTCGTAGAGCACGCGCGTGTAGCGCGGGCGCGTGCGCCCGGCCTCGTGCAGCGCCTCGTTCACGTAGCGCCACCACCACAGCTCGCCCTCGGCCCGCCCCATGGCGTCCACGTCACCGAGCAGCGCCGCCCAGCGCGGGTCCCGTCGCGCGATCTCGCGCAGCCGCTCCTCGTCGCTCAGCCGGTCGGCGTTGCCCTGGCCGCGCTGCATGCCGCCCTCGCCGCGCACCCAGCGCTTGAGCCACGACTTCGCGAAGCCGCCCGGGTGACGCACGATGTGCAGCACGCGCGCTTCGGGCCGCGCCGCGAGCGCCCAGGCGCCGAGACCCACGGCCGCGTTGAGCTTGAAGACGTGCAGACTGCGCTCGAGCTGCTCGGCCTTCACCATCCAGCTCGGGAAGGCGAGCTCCTTGCCGTCCATCGGCTTGCGCCTGCGGATCAGGCGCTCGACGATGCGATAGCGCTGGCGCAGGAAGAAGTAGCCTGGGCGACGCCGAGCGCTTCGCAACCAGTCCTTTTCCACCTCGGCCATGTGGTCGCGCGGTCCGACGCAGGCCGCGGCCCGGCGCACGGCCGGCTCGAAGAGCTCGCGCAGGCGCGGCTCGTCGCCCACGAAGAAGCGGAACTCGGAAAGCCGCGCGAACGCGCTGGAATCGAGCTGATCAGGCTCGTTGCGACAGTGCGTGGCCGCGCTCTGGTCGAGCAGGCTCAGGAGGAAGTTGGTCCCCGAGCGTCCTTGTCCGATCAGGAGCACGTAGTCGAGCGGCATGGGGGCGGCGGCCATGGCGAAGCGCTCAGGCGCTCTTCCGCTTGGACGCGCTCACCCCAGGCATGCGCACCAGCTCGCCGCGCCGCCGCTTCGACCGCAGGACGGGCCGCAGCGCCTTGCGCAGCACGAAGACGCTCGTGAGCGCGATCAGGATCAGGTCGTAGGAGACCGACTTGTTGCGGATGTAGTGCTCCTCGCCCTCGAAGCGCAGCTTCCAGTCCTCGATGGCCTTGTCCCCCACCGCGTTCTCGAGCACGGAGACCTGACTGACGTTGGTCAGGCCCGGCTTCACCAGATAGCGATGATTGAAGCCCGGGATCGCCGCGCTCAGCATGCGATTGAGCCCGGGCGCGATCGGACGCGGCCCGACGAACTCCATCTCGCCACGCACGATGTTCAGGAGCTGCGGCAACTCGTCGACCTTGGTGTCGCGCAGGAAGCGGCCGATGCGCGTGACGTTGGGGTCGTCGATCGTGACGCCCTTCTCGTACTTCGCGACCTTGTCGCTGCCCTGGCGCATGGTCGTGATCTTCCAGATCGTGAAGTCGCGCCCCATGAAGCCCGGGCGCTTCTGCCGGAAGAAGAAGGGCGCCCGCGCCGAGAGGCGCACGGGCAGGTAGAGCACGAGCATGAGCGGCAGGAGGAGCACGAGCAGGAGCAAGGCCACGAGGCGTTGGCTCTGCGCCCACAGCGTGTTCGTCATCTGCCACTCGCGGTGCACCCGCGCCGGATCGACGCCTGCGAGCGAGAACACGCCGCGTTGCACGGGCTCGGGGCCTGTTTTCACGCGCTCTTCCTCCACTTGCGCTCGTCTTCTGCGCCCTGCTGGGCAACGTTCCCTGCATCCTCGGCCGGGCGCTCGTTCCAGTCCTGCAGCAGGTCGCGGATCGAGCCGGCCGCGTGCTTGACCCCGCCGAAGGGACTGGCCGCGCGCCGGTGCGAGACGACCATCTCGGCCAGGCGCTTCTCGACCAGTGCGAGGATCGGACGCCACGAGCTGGGCACGCCCTTTTCGCAGGCGCCGTCACAGCCGGCGTTGATCAGGCGCTTGAGCGTGTCGATGTCGAGGTTCCCCGAGAATGCCACCACCGTGGCCGCCTTCTCGCGCGCGCGGATCTCGCGCGCCAGCTTGCCGGCCATCAGCTCGCCCTCGAAGTCGTTGTCGAGGAAATAGAAGTCGTAGTCGCCCGCGACGTCCGGCGCGGTGCGGGTCGTGATCTCGAGGTCGGGAAAGCGGCTGGAGAGCAGTAGCTCGAGGTGCTCCAGCGCCATCGGGTCGTCGTCCACCAGCAGCGCGCGCGGGCGCTGCGTGCCATAGGGGCCCGCCGTACGGCCCTTCGGCAGCACGCCCGAGAGCGCCGCGGAGAACAGCAGGCGCGCCGCGAACGGCAGCCCGTCCACGATGTAACGCTGGAACAGACGCCCCGGCTCTTGCCAGACGCGGTGCGCCCACTCGAGGCCCGCGCGCTGCATCCAGCGTGGTGCGCGCCGTACTTCGCCCGCCAGGAAGCTGAAGCTGATGCCGACGCCGAGCCACCAGGCCTCGGGCCGGTCGTGACGCAGGTGGCGGATGACGAGCTCCTGCTTGGGCGAGCCGAGCGCGACGAAGACGATGTCGGGCTTGGCTTGGTGGATCTTGCGCGAGAGCCGCGCCATCGCCAGCGGGTCGCGGTCGAAGCCCAGCGGCGGGCAGTCGGTCCCGGCCACGCTCAACCCGGGGTAGCGCGCCTGCAGCACGTCGGCCGCCTTGCGGGCCGTGCCCGGGTTGCCGCCCAGCAGGAAGACCGAGCGCTTGCGCGCGGCGGCGTTCTCGGAGAGCAGCGAGATCAGGTCCGAGCCGGCCACGCGCTCCGGCACGGGCGTGCGCTGCAGCGCCAACGCCCACACCAGGATCTGGCCGTCCACCACGCGCAGGGTCGCCTCCGAGTAGAGCTCGCGGAACTCGCGCTCACGCGTGGCGCGCAGCAGGTGATCGAGGTTGGGCGTCACGACCCAGCCGCCGCGGCCCGCGTCGAGCTCGTCGAGCACGTACTCGACGCACTCGATCTGGCTGATGGCGTGCACGCCGATGCCGCGCAGCTCCACCTCGGGGAGTGCGGCCGGACGCTCGTTCAGGGGCAGGTCGTTTCGCTTGGCCACGCGTGGGTGGGCTCGGCTTCCGTGGGGTCAGCGCGGCAAACGCCTCACTGACCGCGCGACTCCCAACCCTGGATCAGTGCGCGGTACTTGGGCGCGTTGGCGATGGGCTCGTTGATGTACTCGAGCACGCTGAAGGTGTCCGCGCTGCCGCGCGGCCCGGTGAAGTCGTAGGCCATGAACAGCTCGACCCCGGCCTGGGCCACGCCCTCGATCAAGTCGCGGTAGGCCGTGTGCATCTCGGGCAGGCTCTGACAGTCCAGCGTCGCCTGGACCCCGAGCCCGCCGCCCGGCGAGCGCGCCACGATCGACTGGCCGCCCTCGTAGGTCACGAGCGCGATATGGCGGCCGAGCTCGGTCCCGAGCGTGTCGGCCAGGGCGCGGTGGTCGGCGGTGCGCGGTAGCACGGCGTCCACCAGGTTGGCGCGCGCCGCCGCCATCAGCTCCTGGGCCGTCGAGTCGGTACCGACGTCGTCGCGGTCCGCGCGCGCACCGAAGTACGTGCCCAGCGCCATGGCGTCGAACTTCCCGTTCAGCGCGCGGCACAGCACGTTGGCGATGCCTGGGTTGTGCAACTGCACGCCGGCCACGCGCACGATGCGGCCCTTCTGCGAGCCGAAGACCTCGTGCCAGATGTCGAACACCTGGGCCGCGCGCTCGGCCACGATCTTCATGGCCGGGATGCCGCGCAACTGCGACTGGTCGCGCGCCCACTTGCCGGCCGCGTAGTCGGTGTTCCAGGTCTCGTTCGAGAACTCGACGTAGACCTTGGCGTCGTGGCGCAGGGAATCGCGCACGAGCAGCGCGAAGCGCCGCACGTAGTCGTCGTCCGCCAGGTGCGGGATGCAGAACCACGGGTCGGAGGTGAGCTCGTTGCACAGCTCGACCATGAACTCCGCCGCGACGCCCTGCCCGCTGCCCTGGCGCGCGCTGAAGAGCGTCGCGCGCTCGGGCCAGCGCGCGCTCGTGGCGTAGATCTTCATCCACGGGTAGAAGCGCAGCACGGAGAAGGGCCGCAGTCGCTCCAGGAAGTACGGGTGAAAGGAATGGCAGCTGTCCTCCTGGCCCGGCAGCCACACGCGGATGTCGCGGATCGGATCGGCTGGATCCATGTTGCCGAGCGCGAGGCCGGGTTGGCCGCCGTTGACGCCGTCCACTTCCACCACCAGGCGATTCGGCGCCTGGCTGAGGATCCCGACGCCGCCGCGGAACTCGAGCGTACCCTTGCCCTTCCAGGTGACGACGTACTCGCCCGCGGGGAAGCGCCCGCGCATGCCCACGAAGAACTGGCATGCCACGACCCTGTCGCCGAACACTCGCGGCCAGCCGTTGGCGTCGAGCGGGACGACCTCTTGCGCGGGCGTCGCCTTGCCGTTCAGGCCGCGCTGGCGGGGGGCCGGGCGGTCGCGGCCACTCTCTTCGAAGCTCCACTCGGAAGCCATCTTCATGGCGTCCACGAAGACGAGCGAGGTGTCGTAGGGCGTGATCGGACGCAGGTTGATGCCGATCGGCACCGGCGCCGCCGGCGGCGTGTCCTGTCGCGCGAGATGGGGCGTGCCTGCGAGGAAGACGAACAGCGCGAGCAGGGCGGAGCACCGCCAGGCGCCGGGCATGGAAGGGAACATCGGCTGTCCTTTCGGCCAGCCGCGGCCGGGTTCTTGTGCTCAGTGACGACCGCGCGTCACGGAGCGCGCGGCCGCACTACTCCTGCTCGTCGAGGCGCCGGTTCCAGGCCCGGAACAGCTCGCGAAAGGTCTTCACGAGATAGCGCCCGGAAAGGTCGGAAGGAGCTTCCGAGTGCAGCTCTTCCAGCTCGAGGATGCAGCGGTCGAGCGCGCCCAGCATCTCGGGCAGGTCGCTCGGCACGCGCTTGTCGCACACGCCGTTGCAGCCGGC
Organism: Planctomycetota bacterium; assembly: GCA_013140785.1. Classification (GTDB taxonomy): domain Bacteria; phylum Planctomycetota; class UBA1135; order UBA1135; genus JABFRZ01. Next base: position 8,864 of record JABFRZ010000443.1, read on the forward strand.
GCCAAGGAGCTCCTTGAGGGTCTGGCCGTCGAGCGAGGCCGAGAAGGCCAGGATCAGGGCCTCGGGCCGCTGGGCGCGGATGCGGCGCGCGAGCCTGCCCGCCAGGCGCACGCCCTCGAAGTCGTCGTCGAGCAAGTACACGTCGTACTCGCCGGTCGGGTCGGGCTCGGAGCGCGCGTGGATCTGGAGCCGCGGGTAGCGCTCGGAAAGGATCGCGCGCAGGAACTCCAGCGCGTACGGATCGTCGTCGAGCAGCAGCGCCTTCAGCGCCGAGTGTGCCTCAGGAACCCGTTCCAGAGCGCTCATGCCCGGCTTCATCGGCCGGCGGCACCCCCTGGGTGGACGTTCGCTCGGTCTTCCGCCAGCGCGTCTCGCGCCGGGCCCCGGGGTACGTGCTGGCGAAGCTGCCGCTCTATCTCGGCTTCTTCGCCCGGCGCAGGGTGGCGAGCAGCGTACGCGGACCGGCGAAGCGCAGCAGCGCTCCGGCCACGCCGAAAAAGAGCAGAGCCGCGGCCGCGAGCACCGTCCAGGCGGCGGCGCCCTGGCCCGTGAGGACGAGGTCCGCCAGCGCCAGCGCCGCGCTCGCGACCCAGGCCAGGACCAGGAATGCGAGCGGAGGCACCAGCAAGTCGACACCCAGTGAGAACACGTGCCGATCGAGCGTGAACAGCCCGCGCAGGAGCAAGAGCGGCGCCGTGCGCGACACGAGCGCGAGGTGCCCGTGCTCCCAGCGCCGGCGCTGGCGCAGGGCCGCGTCGTGGCGCCCGGGCAGAACGCTGCGCACGCGCGCTTCGGGCACGAAGCGCGTCGGGAAGCCGCGCTTGGCGAGATCGATCGCGAGCTGGTAATCCTCGGCGATGCTGCCCTCGCCGTGCGGCGCCTCGCGCAGCGGTCGGAAGGGATAGGCCGAGCCGGCCCCGTTCAGCAGGCACGCGAGTCCGAGGCGCGTGAGCCCGAGCGGGCGCACGACGTTCTTCACCAAGAGCGCGAGGCTGGAGAGCGTGCCGAAGTCGTCGTCTGTCTCCGCGGCAAAGCGGTAGTCGCCCTGCACCGGCCCACCGCTCTCGGCCGCCGCCATGGCCAGGGCGCGGATCGCCCCTTTTTCCACGCGGCAGTCGGCGTCCACGATGACCACGACCTCGGGCGGATCGGAGTCGAGGTACTTCAGGCCGGCCACGAGCGCGGCCGGCTTGCCGCCCGTGCCGTCGTCGCGCACCTCGAGCACGCTCGCGCCGAGCGCGCGCGCCACCATCGCGGTGCGATCGCCGCAGTTGTGGGCCACCACCAAGACGCGGTCGCTCTCGGCCAGCTCGGGCTCGATCGAACGCAGCGCGGCCGGCAAGCACTGCTCCTCGTCGTGAGCCGGGATCAAGACGACGGTCTCTGGCGCGCGCACCACGTGGAGGCGCGGGCGCCGTGGGGGCAGGCAGGCGGCCAGGCACTCCAGCGCGAGGATCGCGCACGGCACGAGCACCAGCACGGCCGCCGCGAGCGCGAACAGGCTGAGCGCACTCATGCGGCGCGGCGGAACAGCGCGGAC
>JABFRZ010000545.1 GCA_013140785.1 Planctomycetota bacterium
CTTCCCGGTCGGGCCGCGCGGCGAGCGCCACCTCGCCCTGGTCTCCGGAGACGGACTCACGAACGTGACCATCAAGGTGCCGCAGCTGCGCAACCTCTACGAGCGCACGGGTTTCAACCTCACGCAGCTCGAGAGCACGGCCGGCTTCGGTTTCCTGCACGACGGCAGCGTCGATTCGATCGAGCGCTTCGTCAACGAGCCAATCTTCACGGTCACCGGCGAGCAGATGACCGCCGACCTGGTGGCCTTCATGCTGGCCTTCGGCGGCACCTCGGCCAGCCAGGGCTCGCCCAACGCCTTCGTGCAAGAGCCGCCCGGCCCCACGGCTCTGGCCACGCACGCCGCGGTCGGTGAACAGCTCACGCTCGCCGGCCCGCCCGACGTGGCCGCGGACGCGCGCCTCGACGCCATGCTGGTCCTGGCGGATGCCGACCAAGTGGGCGTGGTCGTCAAGGGTCGAAGCGGCGGCCTCGCGCGCGGCTGGGTCTACCTGGCGGGCGGCCTGTTCCAGTCCGACCGCCTGGCGGAAACCCACGCGCGCGCCGCGCTCCTGGCGCTGGCCGGGCCGGGGAGCGAACTCTCCTTCACGGTCGTGCCGCGCGTCTCCGAGCGCCGCATCGGCGTGGACCGCGACAGCGACGGCTGGTACGATCGCGACGAGCTCGACGCCGGCAGCAATCCGGCCTCGGCCGACCACGTCCGGGGGCGGAAGCCGCGCTGACGCGCGCGACCTGGCCTGCGCTCCCGCCCGGCGTTTTCTGGCTTGCGGCCTGGACAGGCCGAGGCATGATCGGGGTGGCGAGCACCACTCAGGGCCGCGGGTCTCGCCAACCTCGGTCGCTCACGCGGAGGGCTGCGTGCTTCGAATCGTCCTACTCTCTTCCGCCGGGCTCCTGCCCGTCTCTCCCGCGGCCGCGTCCGGCCAGGACGAGTTCGTGAACTGGGAGACGCCGCACGTGGCGCCGCTCGCCATGACGCCCGACGGCACGCGGCTCCTGGCGGTGAACACGCCTGACAACCGCCTGGAGGTCTTCGACTTGTCTGGCGGCTCCCCGGTGCACGTGGGGGCCATCTCGGTGGGACTTGACCCGGTCTCCGTGCGCGCGCGCACGAACGGCGAGGCCTGGGTCGTGAACCACGTCTCGGACTCGCTCAGCGTCGTGGACCTCGTGGGCGCCAACGTGGTGCGGACGCTGGCCACGGACGACGAGCCTTGCGACGTGGTCTTCGCGGGGACACCGCAACGCGCCTTCGTCACCTGTTCCCAGGCGAGCACGCTGCTGGTCTTCGACCCGGGCGACCTCGAGCAACCTCCCTTGCGCATCCACGTCCGCGGGGAGGAACCGCGCGCGCTCGCGGTGGGTAAGGGCGGCGCCGAGATCTACGTCGCCATCTGCGAGTCGGGCAACGGTACGACCATCCTGAACGGCGGGTCCGTGCGGCCGGCTCACTTCCCCCCGGACGTCGTCAACGACGCTGGCGGGCCCTACGGCGGTGCGAACCCACCGCCGAACGCGGGCCCGGCCTTCGAGCCTGCGCTCGCCCCGACGCTGCCGGCGCCACCGCCCGTGAGCCTGATCGTGAAGCGTAGCTCCGCCGGTCGCTGGCTGGACGACAATGGGGCCGACTGGACGGAGTGGGTCAGCGGATCAGAGGCGCCTGCCTCGGGCCGGGTGGTGGGCTGGACGCTGCTCGACCACGATGTTGCCATCGTCGATACGAGCACGCTGGCGGTCCGCTACGCCGACGGGCTCATGAACCTCAACATGGCCATCGCCGTGCATCCGCCCTCGGGTGCGGTCACCGTGGTCGGCACGCAGGCGCACAACGAGATCCGCTTCGAGCCGAACCTGCGCGGGACCTTCGTGCGCTCGCAGCTGGCCAGCTTCCGGACGGCACCGCTCGGAGGTACTCCTCCCGTCCGGCAGGGAGCACTGGATCGCGCGGCCGCGACGGTCATCGACTTGAACCCGCACCTCGACGGCTCGGCGGCCACAGTGCCGGTGAGCGAACGCGAGAAGTCGCTGGGTGATCCGCGCGGGATCGTCTGGAACGGGGCCGGAACGCGGGCCTACGTCACGGGGATGGGCTCGAACAACGTGGTGGTCCTGGACCAGCAGGGGCGGCGCGCCGGGCTCGCGCCTACAATCGAGGTTGGCGCGGGGCCGACTGGCATCGTGCTCGACGAAGCACGCGCGCAGCTCTACGTGCTCGCCAAGTTCGACTCCGCGCTCTCGGTCGTGTCGATCGCCAAGGAGAGCGAGGTGGCGCGTCTACCGTTCTTCGATCCTTCTCCGCGGGCCATTCGGCGCGGACGCCGGCACCTCTACGACACGCACGCGACCTCGGGCACGGGTGCGGTCGCGTGCGCTTCATGCCACATCGACGCGCGCATGGATCGGCTGGCTTGGGACCTCGGCGATCCAGCGGGCGAGGTGAAGGTCGTGGACGACTCGCAGAACCTCGGACCGGCGCCGGGACATGGCCACGCCTTCGAGGACTGGCACCCGATGAAGGGCCCGATGCTGACCCAGACGCTGCAGGACATCATCGGCAAGGAGCCGCATCACTGGCGCGGCGACCGCGACGGCCTGGAGGAGTTCAACCCGGTCTTCGTGAGCCTCTTGGGCGACGACGAGGTCCTGAGCGCGGCCGAGATGCAGGAGTTCGAGGACTTCCTGGCCACGATCCACTTCCCGCCCAACCCCTTCCGAAACTTCGACAACTCGCTGCCGACGGACCTCGCGCTGCCCGGCCACTTCCGGACGGGCCGCTTCGGGCAGGCCGGCCAGCCACTTCCAAACGGGAACGCACTGCTCGGCCTTCAGGCTTTCCGCCCACCAAGCTTGATCGTCGTCGGCTCCCTGGCGTGCTCCACCTGTCACACGCGTCCGAGCGGGGCGGGCACGGACCACCACCTCGTGGGCTCGACCTACGAGCCCTTCCCGCTCGGTCCGCTCGGTGAGCACCACCTGGCTCTGACCTCGAGCGATGGGCTGACGAACCGGACCATCAAGGTGCCGCACCTCCGCAACCTCTACGAGCGCACGGGCTTCTCCGGACTGCAACCCGAGAGCACGGCCGGGTTCGGCTACGTCCACGACGGCAGCATCGGTTCGCTCGAGATCCTGGCGAACGAGCCCCTCTTCCTGGTCTCCAGCGACCAAGCGACCGCCGACCTGGTCGCTTTCATGCTGGCGTTCTCGGGAGACACGCACGACCTCGGCCCTCTGAACGTGCTCCTGGAGCCGCCCGGGCCGCCCAGCCGGGCCACACAC
>JABFRZ010000204.1 GCA_013140785.1 Planctomycetota bacterium
TCCGTGGCGCGGGCAGACCCGGGTAGGTGACCAGGCCGTCGTGCACGACGGCCTGGTCACCTACCCGGGTCTGCCCGCGCCACGGATCGCCGAGCACATGGACCGCGCGAGCTCGCGCGCGCATTACGCGCCGGGCACGGAGTTCTCGATCGCGAAGATCGAGTTCGTGGCCAACACTGGCACGTATCTCGACGCGCCCTTCCATCGCTACGCAGACGGGCGCGACCTGGCCGAGCTGCCGCTCGCGTCGCTGGCCGAGCTGCCCGGGATCCTCGTGCGCGCGCCAAGCGGGACGCGCGCGATCGGCGCAGGGACCTTCGAGGGCCGCGAGCTCACCGGCCGCGCCGTGCTGATCCACACGGGTTGGTCGCGCCACTTCGGCACGCCGGCCTACGGCAGTGGGCATCCGTTCCTGACGCGCGCCGCGGCCGAGTTGCTGGTGGCGCGCGGCGCCGTGCTGGTCGGAATCGACTCGCTCAACATCGACGACACCTCCGGCGGCGAGCGCCCCGTGCACAGCCTCCTGCTCGAGCGCGACATCCGCATCGTCGAGCACCTGACGAACCTAGAAGCGCTGCCTGAATCGGGCTTCTGCTTCTCCGCCGTGCCGGTCAAGGTGCGCGGGATGGGCTCGTTCCCGGTGCGCGCTTTCGCGCGCCTCGAGGGCTGAGATCCTTGTAACGGCCGCCGTCAGCGCAGCTCTTCGGCCACGAACTCGACGGTCGTCCCCAACGCCGCCTCGAGCGCAGCCGACGCGCCGGCGAATGGATGCGCGGCCCAGAAGGTGTGGTTCGCGTCGGGGACGACTTCGAGACGCGCGAGCCCCGGCGTGCAGGCGCGCAGCAGCGACTCGCCCTCGTGGAGCGGTACGGCGTCGTCCAGGCTGCCGTGCACCAACAGGGTCGGCGTCGTCAGGCGCCGGCACGCGGCGTGAACGTCGAGCGCGTGCGAGTTGCGCTCGAGGTCCTCGAGCCAGCCCAGGCCGAGGCGGTGCACCTCCTTGGTGCGCAGGTTGGGGATCTCGACAAAGCCCTGGCGACGCCACAGGTTCTCTACCTCGGGCGGGAAGCGCCGGAAGGTCGCGCAGCTCGCCCAACCGACGACGGCCGCGTAGTCACCGCGCCGCGCCGCATGCACCAACGCGACCGCGCCGCCGAGGCTGTGGCCGAGTAGCGCGCCACGCCGGGGATCGATCCACGGCACCGCGCCCGCGTCGAGCCACGCGCGCACGCGCTCGACGTCCTCGAGTTCGCGCGTGGGGGTGTTCTCGAAGAAGGCGCGCTCCTCGCTGAAGCGCTCTAGATCCGCGCCTACGCCCGAGCCCGAGAAGTTGAAGCGCACGACGGCGAGGCCGCGCGCCACGAGACGGCGCGTGAGTTCGGGATAGAAGCCCCAGTCCATGAAGCCCTTGAAGCCGTGCAGCACGAGCACGTAGGCGCAGTGCTCGGAGCGCTCCTCGGCGCCGCCGGGATAGACCAGTCGCCCGCGGATCGTGCGCAGCGGGTCGCGCTCTTCGTCGAGCCGGAACTCGCGTTCCTCGCTGGGCGCGGTCTTCATGTGTTTCACGGCGCGAAGAGGCTGTTCTGTCCGTCGGGCCGCACCGAAGTGCGCAGGCGCGGAAAGGCGTCGAGTAGCTCCACAGGTCCCAGCACCTCCCCCCCGCTCAGCCCCGCGAGCAGCTCGAGCGCGTTGGCCACGGCCTTGCCCGAGAAGTGGTTGTTGGTGATCACGAAGGTCTCGTCCGCGCCGCGCGCGAGCCGCCGCGTCGCCTGCGCGATCTCGTGCAGCTCGCTGGGCTCGTATAGGTAGTCGTACTTCTGGTCGCGGCCTGCGCGTGGGTCGAACCAGGCCGTTGCGTTGCGGCCGTGCAAGCGCAAGTACGCGAGCGGTCGCGGGGCACTGCGCTCCTCCACTCCCAGGAGGTCGTCCTCGGCCGGACGGTCGGCCTCGAGCGGCAGATCGATGGCGCACAGCGTGTAGCCGAGCGCGCGCACGAGCGCGAGCGGCTCGGGCGCGAACCACGAACGATGTCGCAGCTCGAGCACGAGCGGCCAGCCGCCGAAGCGTTCGGAGATCCAGCGCAGGCGTGCCTCGCCCTTCGAGTCGCGCCGGAACGAGTGCGAGAACTGCACCAAGAGCGCCGCGAGCTTCTTCGCGTCCGCGAGCGGCTGGAGACCCGTGTGGAAGGCTCGTACGTGCTCGTCGAGCGCGCGCGCGTCGGGCTCCAGCTCTGCGTGCGTGAAGACGTTCTGCAGCTTGGCGGTGAAGCGGAAGCGCGGCCGATCGCACACCAGCTCGGCCCAGCGCTCGGCGCTCTGCGCACTCGGCGTCCCATAGAACGTCGAGTTGATCTCGACGCAGTCGAAGTAACGCGCGAGGTGCCGCAACGGATGGAAGCCCTTCGGCTTCTTGCGCGGATAGACCACGCCCTCCCAGTCGGGATAGGACCACCCTGCGGGACCGACGCGGATCATCCGCTCAGTGTCACCGCGCCGGCCGCTCGTCGCCAAGCCGCTGAGGCCCCCCTACCAATCCGGCGCCACTCCGAGGAGCTGGAAGCCCTGCTCCTCGGCCGCCATCATGCGGCGCTTCATCTCGGCCGTGACGCGCGCGAGGTCCTCGTCGCTCGCGTCGGGCGCCACCTCGATTGGCTCGGCATAGTTCACGATCACGCGCGCGCCCCACTTCGGGATCGTGAAGCGGTCCCAGCTGTTCAGGCGCCAGGCGCGGTCGGTCGCGCAGCCGACCGGCAGGATCGGGAAGCCGGTCTCGCGCGCCATCCAGGCCGGACCAGGGTTCGTTCCGTGGCGCGGGCCGCGCGGGCCGTCGGGCGTGATCGCGATTCGCCCGCCGGCTCTCAGCCGGTCGAGCATCTCGCGCACGGCGCGCGCGGGGTTCTTGTTCGACGAGCCCATGATCCAGGAGTAGCCGAAGCGCGCGAGCATCGGCGGCACGAGCTGGCCGTCTCCAGAGGGCGAGACCAGCACGCTCACGCCCTTGCCCGCTGCGGCGGGCATCCCGAGGACCATGCGCCCGTGCCACATCGTCGCGAGCATCCCCGCTCGCGCGTAGGCCGCGTCCCAGTTCTCACGGCCGAGCGTCTCGACCTTCCAGCTGCGCGCGAGGGTGCGCACGAGCGTCGGCCCGACGCGCGGCAAGAGGAGTGCGCCGAGCTTGCGCCGCGCCCGGCGCCAGCTGCGCCGGCGTTCCGCGCGGCCCATGCCTCGTCCGGACTACTGTCCGCCGCCGGGAGCGTCGGGCGGCGGACAGT
>JABFRZ010000136.1 GCA_013140785.1 Planctomycetota bacterium
AGCGAGCGCGGCCCGCGGCGCTTCGGCCCGCGCCGCCAGGCGCGCGAGCCTGTCCAGGGCGAAGCTCGCGAGCGGCTCCGCGGTCGTCGCGGATCCGTCCGCCGGCGCGCGCACGGCGTGCTCGAGCCAGCGCACTTCCTCGCTCGAGCCGCCCTCCGCGAGGGCGCGCAGCAGCGCGACTTTCTCGGGGGCGGGGCCTTCGCTCGCGAGCACATCCTCCGCACACGCCGCGAGCGCGCCCGGTTGGGCCTGCTCGAGCGCCAAGAACGCGGCCAGGAACTCGCGCTCCTTCACCGGCGCTTGGGAACGCTCCGGCTGCGGGGATTCGAGCGCTGCGAGCGTGCCGTGGAGCACGCGCTCGCGTTCGATGGCGGGCTGACGAGACGCCCACGAACCCGCCAGACCGGCCTGCGCGCGCTCGTCGAGCGGCGCCCGAGCGGTCGTGAACGCGGGTTCGAAGGCGACGCGCGCCGGCGCCGTCACGACCAGGCTCGTCGCTGCCCCCAGGCCGAGCAGGCCGAGGAGCAGGCAGAGGAGCAGCAGGTTCTGGGAGCCTAGCAGCCTGTCGGAGTAGTCCCTGCTGCGGCTTCGCGCTCTGCGCCGAGGCAGCGTCGCGCTAGACGTCCCGTAACAAGCCAGGCCATGCTCAGTGGCCAGGAAGGCCACCTCCGCTGTCTTTCCGTCGCGCTCCTTGCCTCGTCGCAGAGCGCTTTGCCTCGCGACGGGACTACTCCGACAGGCTGCTAGCCGTTGGAACGCGCGGATCACGGACGCCCTCGTCAGTACGCCTTGTGGACGCGCGCGACGTTCCACTCGCGGCCTTCGCCGTGGCACACGCCGCAGGACTCGCTGCCTGCTGTGTCGGTCTGCACCGAGATGTGCGCCTGGGCGTCGGTCGAATCGTGGCACGCGCCGCACACGACCGCCCAGCGCCGGATGGGTACGTCCTGCTCGCTCGGGTGCGCGCGTTCGGCGGGCACGTGCCAGGCCTCGTTGCCGTGGCACTTGACGCAGTTCTGCACGCCGCCCGGCAGGGCCGGGAAGACGACCTCGCCGTAGGCGTGGGCCGTGAAGTTGCTCGGGTACGAGCCCGAGCCGAAGCCGTTCACGATGTAGCTCGAGGCGTTGGCCAGCTCCTCGCCCATGTGGATCTTGTGCAGCATGGTGCGGAAGCTCACCGTCGTGCCTGCGGTCGCGGGTGCGTTGGCGGCGACGTACTGGGGTCGGTCCTCCGTCCCGGCCGAGCCGTGGCACAGCACGCAGGACTCGAAGCCGCGCCGGCCGAAGCCGTGGAAGGCGAGCTCCTGGTGGCAGTTGAAGCAGCTCGAGCCGCTGGCGATGAGGTCGTAGGGCTCCGCGACCGTGGCCGAGCCGACCAGGAAGTCGAGCTTCTGCGCGTCGGAGGTCGAGCGGTAGCTGTTGGACTCGCTGAACAGGTTCAGCGTCAGGGTGCGTGAGGTCCACAGGCTGAGCGAGTAGGTGCCGTCCACCAGCGACAGGCCGGTCCACTTGCCCGTGCTCTGGTCGAGATCCGGCGAGGCGTTCAGCGGCAGCGGGTAGGTCATGGGCAGCACGAAGTCGGTCGTGTAGCTCGCCAGGATCGTGGCCCCGTCCCCGAACTCGATCAGCTCGGTCAGCGCGCCCGCGACCGCGTCCAGCGTGTAGTCCACTCCGGCCGTCTTGGCGGAGAGCGTCACTTCGCGCACCGTCGCGCCAACAGCGTGCGCGAACCTCAGGCTGGGCGAGGTGGTGAACCACAAGCGCTGCCCATCGACGAACTGCACGCGCGCGTACTCCTCGGACGGCTGGCCGTCGTCCACCACTACGTAGTCGTCGCGGGCGAAGCCCGTGACGTCCTGTACGTCCACGAAGTTCTGCGGCACCGGCGTGGCGTTGGCGAGCAGCGTGTCGCCGCCAGCGGTCGCGGTGCGGGCCTGGACCGTGGTCGCGGCTCCGCTCACGTTCCAGTGCGGAGCGAACCGGCTCGCCAGGGTATCCAGCGCGGCCGTCGAGACTCCGCAGCGATCCAGGCCGACCGCCATGGGCACGTTCACGGTGTAGGGCTGCGAGCCCGTGAGCGCCGCGATCGGGATCGAGGTGCTGAGGAGCAGGTTGTAGTTGTGAGTCGGGCCCGAGATGACCACCGACGGGTTGGAGACCGAGGCCGGAGCGATGTCCGCCCCCTCGTCGTCGATGACGCGGAAGGTGAGCGCGATCTTCTCGCCTGGGTCGAGCGTGCCGTCGTCGTCGTTCACTCCGGCCTCGACCAGGCTGGTGACCTCGAGGTTCACGCCCGTATCGAAGCTCGGATCCTTCAGCGGGTGCAGGTGCGCGGCCTCGACCGAGAGCGCGTTGCCCGTCGGCTCGTGGCACAGCTTGCAGTTGGAGTTGTTGGCCTGAGCTGGCATCGTCTGAGCGTTGGCGGTGTAGGGCTGGCCCCAGTGCACGTCGTCGTGGCACGAGCCGCAGGCCTGGCGCGAGGGCTCGGTCCGGTGCAGGGCGCCCTGCGTCGGCTCGACCAGCGGGCCGTCGCCGTCCGGATCCCCGTGGCACACGGCGCAGTTCGAGGGGCCCGTGCGGAGTTTGTCCTCGGTCACCTTGTCGAGCGCGGAGAGCGCGCTGTAACCCTGGTCGCGCGGGGTCGCGATCAAACCGTGGGGCCAGGCCGGGAAGGCGACCTCAGAGTAATCGTGCGCCGAGTTGCCCGCGATCTGGTACGGCACCGGCGTGGCCGCGTAGCTGCGCGAGCCATCCGGATTGGTCGCCACTCCCAGCACGGACGGTAGGTGCGCGCCGGTGTGGAGCTTGTGGATCATGACCTTGAAGTCGATCGCGACGCCTGGCGTCCCGCCCGCGACCGCGGGGTTGTTCTTGTCCTCCGCGCCGGCGGTGTGGCACAGCACGCACATGGTCGCGTCCTCGCGCCGGCCGCCGTGGATGCGCAGCTGCTCGTGGCAGCGGTTGCAGTTCTCGAGCTTGACCACCTGGCGTGGCTCGGCCACGCCCGAGTTGCCGAGGACGAAGTCGATCGTGGCGTTGTCGGCGTCACGCTTGGACTCGCCCTCGACCGTGTAGTCCCAGCCGAAGGTGAGGCCGAGCGTGTAGGTGCCCTCGAGCAGCGCCTGACCCGTGAGCTCGCCGTCCTCGGGACCGAACGAGGCGCTGTCGTTGAACGGCGCGAGGTACGTGGCCGGGAGCGGGCTGGGACAGGTGTAGGTGTAGGAGCCGTCGGCTTGCTGCACGGTCCGTGTCAGCACGTCGGTCTGCTCGGCGATCACGCGCTGGTAGTTGAAAGTCGGACCGGAGACCAGCGCGCGCCCCGAGCTGAGCTCGGCGATGTCCCAGTCGCTGCCGTCGCTCTTCTGCAGCCTGAAGTTCAGCGCGAGCCTGTCGCCGACGCGGAAGCGGCCACCCGGCCCCGTGCCGCCCGTGAGCGCCAGGATCACGGTTGCGATGCCAGGCAGGTCGTCGCCCTGGTCGAGCGCGGTGGGCGTGGACCCGCTGCCCGAGGGACCGGCCGCGCCCGTGTTTCCGTCGTCTCCTGTGCAGCCTCCGAGCCAGGCCAGGCTCAACGACGAGAAAACGAGCGCGGCCAGGGAACCCGAGTGACGCGCGAATCTGTTCTTGCTCATGACTCCGAGCCTTCTTCGGCGCAGGGGCCGAGGCACCATGGACTGTCTACGACCCCCGGAGCATCGCTTGGCGGGCCGGACCGGGCAGTACGCACCACTGCGCAAACCGGACCGATCAAGAGCGACGTCGCCGGGAGCTGCGGATCCGTCCGTGGTGGCAACCTTCAGTGATGGCACACCCTCAGTGATGGCACACCCTCAGTGAGGGCACACCCTCAGTGATGGCAACCCGTGCAGCTCTGGCCGTTGTCCACGTGGGGCAGCGGCTGTCCGCTGCCGTGGCACTGGCGGCAGTTCATGCCGGGCAGGTGATCGCCGGGGAGCGGCGTGGCCAGGGCGTGGCTGGGCGTCGCCGCGTGGCACACCGAGCAGGCCTCGCTGCGCAGGGGCTCGTGGCAAGTGAGGCAGTGCAGGTCCCTGGGTGCGCCCCACAGCCCGCGGTGGTCGAGCGGCCGGGACTCCTGGTGACAGCGGTCGCACGAATCGGAGTCGTGGCACGTGGCGCAGCTGTCGCGATCCATGCTGGCCGTCAGGCCGTGGCCGCGCCGGCGCCAGAAGTTGTCGTGGCTCGCGGGCAGCTCGACGTGGTGGCAGCTCTCGCAGCTCGACTCCTGGTGGCACAGCGCACACTGGTCCGCGCGCAAGTCCGTGCGCGCGCGCACCACGGTTCCGTGGTAGCGCTTCCAATTCGCGCGGTGGCTGGGAGGAGCCACCTCGGCGCGGATCTCCCGGTGGCAGGCCGCGCACTCGGCCTCGCGCGGTCCCGCGCCGGCCGCGTGGCAAGCGAGACAGCGCTCCATGTCCAAGGCGAGTTCGGCCGCGGGCCCGCGCGCGAGCCCGTCGTTCTCGGCCAGGGTCGCGTGACAGGCGGCGCACTCGTCGCCGCGCGTGGCGTGGGCGCGGTGCGAGAAGAGGATCTCGTCGGAGAGGCGGCCCGCGCGCAGGGCCTTGAAGCGCTCGCCCTCGAACAGAGCTGCCGCCCTGTGCTCGGGCGGCTTCTCGGCGTCGAGCTCGGCGTGGCACAGCGCGCACTGGCCGGGCAGTGGCAGGCCGGGGTCGTCCGCGTCCTCCCAGGCGCTGTGGCAGTCCACGCAGTCGAGCCCCTCCTCGAGCACGTGAATGCGGTGGGAGAAGGCGAACGGGCGCTCGGATTGGACGAGCGCGTCGATGAGGATGCAGCCCGCCAGGCCGAGACCCGCCGCCAAGGCCAGAGCCGGTGCTCGACTGGATGCTCGCATCAGAAGCGCCATGATGCCCCCCAACGCACGGAGTGGTACTGCTCCGAGTCGTCGTCCTCGTATTCGTAGCTGAGCTCGAGCGCGAGCTGCTCGGAGCACTCGTACGATCCGCGCAGGGTGTACGTGCGCACGTCGTCGCGCTCGCTGAGGTCGTACAGCTCGTACTTGAAGAGCGAGTAGTAGGTCCCGATGGCGACCGTCCACGGCGCGTCCGGCTCGAAGGACAGGTCGGCGCCGAAGGAGCCGCTGTCGCGCCCGGCGCCGTTCCACTCGTCGCCGGTCAGACTAAGCGCGAGCCCCTCCCTCAGCAGCTCGCGCAGGGTGAGCGTGAGGTAGGTTCGCTCCCACTCGCGGTTGAACTCGCCCACGTCCGCCTCGTCTTTCATGCGCCGCAGCTGGAAGCCCAGTTCGACCAGCGCATGCTGCGTCAGCGGACGCGAGAGCTCCAGGGCCGCCTGCCGGAAGGGGAAGTACTCCTGCAGCGCTTGCGAGAAGGGATCGAGCTCTAGCGCGTGCGCCGTCTGCGTCTCGCGCAGCTCGTAGTAGTCGAGGCGCGCGACCGTCTCCGAGTCCGGATCGTTGTACTGCGTGCGCAGGCGCAGGTCCCGCTCCTCGCCCTCGAGGCGCGAGTACTGCCCCTCCAGCAACCAGCGCCGCGCCAGCGTCTGCCACAGCCCGAGCCCCACCAGATCGTCGCGCAAGGGCCCGAGCCGCGCCTCGTCCTCGAGGTGCATCCAGTCGATGCGGGCGCGCCCGCCGCGCCACGGTCGGGCTTCGACGGACGAGCCGGCGACGCGCTCACCCTGTGCCGACGACTCGTACCAGTGGACCGGAACGCCCGCGTACAACCCCAGCTCGACCTCCTTCGCGCCCAGGGGGCGGGAGAGGAAGGACAGGCCGTCGAAGTGCACCACTTCGGGCAGCCGCGCGTCGCTCTGGCGGCCGACGCGCAGGTTGCCGGGGGCCGTGCCGCTGGCGTCCAGGTCGAGCTCGACGTGGGCCTGGATGAGCCGCCCCACCAGGCTCCCAGCATGCGTGTCGTCGCTGTCGTGGAAGACGGACCCGTCGCCCTCGTGGCCGTCGAGCTCGGCGTTCATGCGCCCCAGCACATGCCCCGTGATCCACGGCCGCGCCTCGTCCGCGTAGTCGAGCACGAGCACGGTCCAGAGATCGTGGTCCTGGTCGTCGTCCGTGAAGCGGCCGCGATAGCGCGACGACACCGAACCGTGGATCGGCCCCTGCGGGCGCGAGGTCGAGCTGCGCGCGCGCGCGGGGACGACGGCTTCGGCTGCGGCCTGCACACCGCTCGCCGTCTGCGACTCGGCCTCCTGCGCGCTTTCTCGAGGAGCGGGCTCGGCCGGCGGCTGGTGCAGCCCCGCGCAGCCCGCGAAGGCGCAGCACAGGAGAGCGCAGGCCGCAACGTTCCCGGCGAGCGGCGCTCGCTCGTCGCTCTCCTCGGGCCGGTCGATCGGGACATCCACGGCGGGGCATGATAAGGGTATCGATCGCGTCGAGGGCAGGGGTCGATTCCTCGCGAGAGTTAGCAGAAGGGCGTAGAGAGTCGCGGCCTGGAACGGCTAGCATCGAGCGCGAGGTTCGGAGCGCCGCACGTGCAGGAGACGGGGACTCGCCGAGCCGCACGACCGCCCGCGGACTTCCGACAAGGAACGCTGACATGAAAGCCCTCACGAGAACATCGATCACTGGTGCGGTCCTGGCATGCGCGTGCCTGACTTCCCTCGGGCTGCGCCCCGCGCAGGCGAGCGGACAGGACAAGGGCGCCGCGCCGGCCGCGAACAAGTACATCGGTGCGGACAAGTGCAAGAGCTGCCACGGCGCCGCGGAGAGCGGCGACCAGTACGGGCACTGGAAGGGCATGAAGCACGCCAAGGCGTTCGAGACCCTGGCCTCAGAGGACTCGAAGAAGCTCGCCGCGGCCAAGGGTATCGCCGATGCGCAGAAGAGCGACGACTGCGTCAAGTGCCACGTGACGGCGTTCGGCGTGCCCGAGGCGCAGATCAAGAAGGGCTTCGACCGCGCTCAGGGTGTCCAGTGCGAGAGCTGCCACGGGCCCGGCGAGCAGCACATGAAGGCGCGCTTCGCGGCGGCGGCCAAGGGCAACGCGTCCCAGGATTACGTGCAGGTTCCGGCCGACGAGATCATCGCCGCGCCCAAGATGGCGGTCTGCGTCGAGTGCCACAACGAGAGGAGCCCGAGCTACAAGGAGTTCTGCTACCACGAGTTCAACGCCGAGATCCGGCACCTGAACCCGAAGAAGCCGCGCACCACGATCGACATCGGCGCCTGCACCTGCCCGAAGTGCGCGAGCGGTTGTCCCGAGAGCTGCAAGACGCTCGCAGAGATCAAATGAAGGCTCGCGGGTGAGCCAGAACCCGGAGCACGTCACTCCTACCTGGCTCGTCGTCCTGCCGGCGCAGATCTCTGAGGGAGATCTCACCCGGCTGCACTCCGAGGTCCAGGGGCGCGGCTGGAGCGCGGGCTCCTCGCGCGGCGAGGAGCAGGTGATCCTGGCCGTGCAGGGTCCTCACGATCCGGAGGAGATCCGCAGCGTGCTCGCCGGGCGCTTCGAGATGGACATCATCCCGGTCCTCGAGGGAGAGCGGTACAAGCTCCAGCGTGCTCGCCGCCACTTCCAGTCGACGCTGGTGACGGGCCTCGGCCTGCTGGTCCTCGTCGGGCTCGTGGTGCCGCTCGTCGGCTTCCTCGAGCCCCCGCCCGGGACGATCTTCTCCCCGGACCTCGTGCGCGTGGCGCGGGTGGACGAGGTCGCGGTGGGCGAGCGGCTGCTCGTGCGTCTGTCGGAGAAGCCGGTCTTCGTCCTGCGTCTCGCCCCCGAGCGCTGGCACGCCGTCTCGGCCTCCTGCACCTTCATGGACGACTGCCTGCTGGAATGGGATGCGGAGCGCCGCCAGCTCCTGTGTCCGTGTCACGGCTGCGCCTTCGACGTCCACGGCAACGTCGTCCACCCGCCGGCTTCGCTGCCCCTCGTCCGTCTGGAGGTGGTCCAGAGCGTCGATGGCCTCTTCGTGCGGAGGACCCTGTGAGCTCGAAGCACGGCCAGGAAGGACTCCTGCGAGCGATCGGGAGCGCGCTCCGCCAGCCGGTGCCGCCCGAGTACCGCGGTTGGCTGGCCTTCGGGTGGACGTGCACGGCCTTGCTGGTCGTGCTGGGCCTGAGCGGCGCCCTGCTGTCGATCTACTACCTCCCGGCCGTGGATGCCGCCGCCGCGAGCGTGCGCTTCCTCGTGCGCGAGGTCACCTGGGGGTGGCTGGTGCGCGGGATCCACCGCTGGGGTTCCGCTCTCCTGATCGGCTTCGCCACGTTGCAGCTCCTGCGCGTCTTCCTCGCGGGCAGCTACCGCGGCGCGAAGGCCGGTAGCTGGGTGCTCGGAGTCCTGCTGTTCGCCGTCGTCCTCGGCCTCGCCTTCACCGGCGAGCTCCTGCCCTGGGATCCCGATTCCGTCGCGCTCGCCACCTCCGCCCTCGAGGGGACGAACGCCATCCCCATCGCCGGTCCGCCGCTCGCCGGGCTGATGCGCGGCAGCTCCGAGGTGGGCGTCGCCACTCTCGCCCGGGCCCATGCCGCGCACGCGCTGGTCCTGCCCTGGCTCGCCTTCCTGCTCCTCCTCCTGAACCTCTGGTTCCTGGCGCGTTCTCGCAGGCGGAGCGGCTCGTGATCCTCGTTCTGGAGCGCGGCACGAGTGCGGAGGAGCTGGCCGGCATCCTCGAGCGCATGCGGGAGCTGGGGCTCTCTGGGCAGGCGCTCCACGTCGGCCCGAAGCCGCTGATCCACATCACCGGCGGACGGACGCGGCGTGCGAGGCGCCTGCTCGCGCTCGAGCGCGTGCAGGGCATCGTGCCGACGTCGGGGCCGCGGGTGAGGCAGGAGGGCCGGCGCTTCTATCCCTATCACGCGTTGCGGGCGAGCGCCGCCGGCATGGTCCTGTTCGGCGCGCTGCTCGCCCTGGCCGGGTTCTTCCCGCCGGGCGTCGGGAGCGCGCCCGCCCCCGGCGAAGCGCTGCCGGCGCCGGAGTGGCCCTGGTATCTCGCCCCCCTGCGCGGGCTGCTCTCGCTGGCGCCGGCGCGGCCGGCCTGGATCGGTCCGACGGTGCTCGTGCTCCTCGGCGCGCTCGTGCTCTCGCTGCCGGCGCTCGATCGCACGCGCGGTCCGTTCGTGCGAGAGCGCTGGCCCGTGCTCGCCGCCGGGCTCGCCCTGCTCGTCGCGTTGGTCGTCCTTGGCATTGCGGAAGGAGCGGCATGAGCGCTGCCCTCCTGGGCTCGCTGTTCCTGTTCGCGCTGCCACCGGCAGCGCTCCCCATCCAGGAGAGCTGCGGGGTGTGCCATGGCGACGTCGGCCTCGACGAGCGTGGCGCCGCCCATGCGGCGGCAGGGATCGGCTGCGTGGACTGCCACGGCGGCCAGGCAGGCGTGCTCGAGCTGCCCCAGGCGCACGGCACGGGCGTGCATGTCCCGCGGCGGCCGCGCGCCCAGGTCGAACTGTGTGGCGGGTGCCATTCGGACCAGGAGCGCATGCGCGGCTGGGGCCTGCGCACGGACCAGTTGCTCCTGTTCGGGACGAGCGCTCATGGCCAGCGTCTGGCGGAGGCCGATGACGCCGAGGTCGCGACCTGCGTGAGCTGTCACGGCGCCCACGGGGTGCTGAAGGCCTCGGACCCGCGCTCGCCGGTGCACCCTTTCCGCCAGACGGAGACATGCAGCCGCTGCCACGCGGACGCCGCGCTGGCCGCCCGCCACGAGCTCCGCGCCGATGCAACCGCGCTCTACCGCGAGTCCGTGCACGGCCGCGCCCTGCTCGAGGAGGGTTCCCTCGCCGCTCCGGCCTGCACCGGCTGCCACGGATCCCACGGCGCGACGCCGCCGCGCGTGGATGAGGTCGGACACGTGTGCGGGGGCTGCCACACGGCCGTGCAGGAGCGCTTCGAGCAGGGTCCGCACCTGGCGGCGGCCCGCGACGGACTGCTCGAGGAGTGCGTCTCCTGTCACGACAGCCACGCGGTCCGAGCGCCCTCGATCGAGATGCTGGTCGGCGACGGCGCCGGCCACTGCGGCTCGTGCCACGCGCGCGATCCCGAGGCGACGGCGGTCGGCGCCGGACTGCACGAGACGTTGAGCGGGTTCGATGCGCGGCTCCGGGCGACGGAAGAAGCGCTGGCCGGCGCCTCCCGCCGCGGGATCTTCGTCGAGCCCGAGAGCGACATGCTGCGCGAAGCACGCGCGCTGCGCCGTCGGGCGGGCCCGCTGGTGCACGCGCTTTCGGTCCAGGCGCTGAACGACATGCTCGAGCGCGGGGACGGCATGCTGGCGGAGACGCGCGAGGGCATCGAGAACAGGTCGCGCGAGCTGCGCGATCGCAAGGTGTTCGTCGTGG
>JABFRZ010000322.1 GCA_013140785.1 Planctomycetota bacterium
GCCCAGCGGCCGCGCACTTCGCGCACGAGCGCGGCATCGTGCACCGCGACCTCAAGCCCTCGAACGTGCTCATCGATGCGCGCGGCGAGCCGCGCGTGCTCGACTTCGGCGTGGCGCGGCCGCTGGGCGAGGATTCGCGCGCGACCCAGACCGGACAGCTCATCGGGACGCTCGCCTACATGGCGCCCGAGCAGGCCTCCGGGCATTCCAAGGTCGATGCGCGCTGCGACGTGTACTCGCTGGGCGTGATCCTGTACGAGCTCTTGACCGGACGCCTGCCGGTCCCGACCGAGGGCCTCGCGCTGCACGAGGCGGTGCGGCGCGTGCGCGAGGAGGAGCCCATCGCCGCCGGCTCGGTCAGGAAGGAGCTCAAGGGCGATCTGGAGGTCGTGCTCGCCAAAGCGCTCGCGAAAGAGCCCGAGCGACGCTACGCCACCGCCGCGGAGCTGGCGGAGGATCTGCGGCTCTACCTCGAGCACCGTCCGGTGCGCGCGCGCCGGCCGACCTCGCTGTACGTCGGCTGGAAGCTCGTGCGCCGCCATCGTGTCTTGGCGGCGACCGCCGGGGCGCTGTTCGTGGCTCTGAGCGCGGCGCAGTACGGCTGGTTCGTGCTGCGCGAGCGCGGACGCGAGGTCGAGCGCGAGGAGCTGCGCGGCGCCTTCTTCCAGAACCTGGTGAGGAGCATGAACCTGCTCGACGAGGTCAGGCGTCTGCAGGCCGAGGGCGAACGCATCCTCGAGGTCCAGCCCTCGGCGCCCGAGCGCTTCGAGGAGTGGGTTGCGAGCGTCGAGCGCGTGTCCGCGCGTCTGACCGAGCATCAGGCGCGCCTCGCGGAAATGCGCGCGGCGACGAGACTGGCCGAGAGCGCGGACACCATCGTCACGCGGGAGCAGAAGGAGCAGGCCCTGCAGCTCCAGACCGAGATCGTGGAAAGGATCGAGGTCATGATCGGGCCGCGCGGACCCCTGCCGTTGATCCGCGGGCGCCTCGAGCACTTGCGCGGGCCGCCGGCCTCGGCCGCGGCGCGGTCGGAGGGCGGGGAATGACGCAGCCAGGCGAGGCTCAGCCCGGCGATGTCCAGCCTCCGCGCTCGATGGACGAGCTCATGGCGGAGATGTACACGACGCTGCGCGAGATCGCCGAGCGCGCGCTCGGGCGCGGCAAGGGCCTGACCTGCGACGCGACCGACTTGGTGCACGAGTGCTACATCAAGCTCTCGCAGGTCAGCGCGTACCAAGGCTTGCCGCGCGTCGAGTTCGTCGCGCTCGCGGCGACCGTGATCCGCAACGAGCTCGTAGACCGCGCGCGCCGGCGCTCGGCCAAGAAGCGCGGCGGCGACCTGGCCCGCGTCACGCTGCACGACCAGGCCGCGATGGGGCAAGACGCGCCGCTCGACCTGCTCGACCTCGACGAGGCGTTGAAGAAGCTCGCGACCCTCGACCCGCGCCAGGCGCGCATCGTCGAGCTGCGCTTCTTCGGCGGCCTCTCGAACGAGGAGGCCGCCGAGATCCTGGCCGTGAAGCCGCGCCTGGTGGCCGACGAGTGGGCCATGGCACGCGCGTGGCTGAAGCGCGAGCTCTCGCGCGGGCTTGGGAGCTGAGAAAGCGCACCGCGGAGGCGCGGAGAGCGCGAGACCACGCTGGACCGCCTCGCTGACCCGACGCGGCGCATCCTGCAAGGCCGAAGTCGGAGCTTGGACAGAAGAAGCGGAAGTAGTCAGCACGATCAATCTCCCGCAGGGAACAGCTTGGCTATCCGCTCGCGCCCTTCACGCTGCGCCTTGCGAAGTGCGACCCTGCCCACAGCTGTGAGCCAGTACGCCCGATACGCAGCCGGCACTGTCGGGGACGAGTCCGTTTCGATCCACTTGCCCATGTGGAGCGCCTCTAGCGCGGCCTCAACGTCGGAAGTCGCGGCGCGTACTGTCGCCATTTCCTTGGGCGTGCAGCGCTCCTCTGGAGCATGCGGGCCGGTGAAGAAGCGCGCCCCTATCTCCGAGTCAACCTCGTACACCCAAGCGTGTCTCTCGATCTTGCGCTCTCTCCAGCGTCCTCCGCGGCGCTCTCTAGTTCTCCAGCAGCCGCCGCAGCCGCTCGGCCAGCCCACTCTCGCGCTCGCTCTGCTCGGCGTTCTGCACGGCGCGTTGCAGGGCGCGCGGTTGGCACACGAGCACGACCAGGCGCTTGGCGCGCGTCACCGCGGTGTAGAGCAGGTTGCGTTGCAGCATCGGGTAGTGCTGCGTGACGAGCGGTAGCACCACGGCCGGGAACTCGCCGCCCTGGGAGCGGTGCACGGTGATGGCGAAGGCACAGGCGAGGTCGCCGAGGCTGTCGGGGCCGTAGACGAGCTCGCGCTCGGGGAAGCGCACGGTCACGGCGAGCTTCTCGGTATCGACGCGCACGATGCGGCCCATGTCGCCGTTGAAGACCTGCTTCTCGTAGTCGTTGCGGGTCTGGATCACGCGGTCGCCGACACGCCAGATGCGGTCCTTCCAGCGCAGCTCGCTGCCGGTCGAGCCCAGCGCCGCGCGCAGGCGCTCGTTGAGCGCGTCCACGCCGCACGCGCCGCGGTACATGGGCGCCAGCACCTGCACGTCGCTCTCCCAGGCCAGCCCGAAGCGGCGCGGGATGCGCTCGGTCACGACCTCGAGCGTGCGCTCGGCGGCCTGCTCGTCGCTCTCGACCGGGAACAGATAGAAGTCGCCCACCGGGTCGTCGCGTCCGAGCGCACGCGGCTCCTCGCCGCGCAGGATGCGGTGCGCGTTCGCGACGATCAGGCTGGCGGCGTCCTGGCGGAAGACCTGACTGAGACGGAAGACCGGGACTTTTGCCGAGCGCAGGAGGTCGGCCAGCACGTTGCCGGCCGAGACCGAGGGCAGTTGATCCGGGTCGCCCACGAAAACGAGCCGCGCGGGTGGTTGGATCGCCTTGACGAGGTGGTGCGCGAGGATCACGTCGAGCATCGAGATCTCGTCCACGATCACGAGCTCGGCCGCGAGCGGGTTCTGGTCGTCGTGCAGGAAGCGGTGCGCCTTCGGGTCGAAGCCCAGCAGACGGTGAATCGTGCTGGCGGGCCGGCCGGTGGCTTCGCTCAGACGCTTGGCGGCACGCCCGGTGGGTGATGCGAGTACGAGCGAGAGCCCGGCCTGCTCGGCGAGTTCGGCCACCAGGCGCACGATGGTCGTCTTGCCGACGCCTGGGCCGCCGGTCAGGAGCACGTGCGGCGCGGCGAGACAGCCGAGC